>JBAQGR010000284.1:0-9309 GCA_049287895.1 Desulfatitalea sp. | reverse complement strand
AAGCGTTCGCCAACGGGCCAAGCGGTTCCATCCGCATCCCGTTGAATAAGGTCGTGACGATGCAAGTGGTGCATACCAAGGCGCAGTTGCGCGCCGTGCTCAAGCAAGCCCGTGCCGGTGGCCGGAGGGTGGGCTTTGTGCCCACCATGGGCTATCTGCATGCAGGCCACGCCGCTTTGATCCACCGTGCCCGGCAGGAAAACGAAGTGGTGGTGGTCAGTGTTTTTATCAATCCCACCCAATTTGGTCCCAATGAAGATCTGGCGGCCTACCCCCGGAATACCGAACGGGATATTGCGTTGATGCGCGCCCAGGGGGCCGACGTGGCCTTTTTCCCATCGGTGGATGAGATCTACCCCGAAGGCTTCACCACCTATGTGCAGGTCGAGGGTCCCATGACCCAAACCCTGTGCGGCCGATCGCGGCCCGGCCATTTCCGCGGCGTGGCCACCATCGTCACCAAGCTGTTTCATATAGTGGCCCCGGACCGGGCCTACTTCGGGCAAAAGGATTGCCAGCAGGTGGCCGTCATCGAACGCATGGTCCGGGACCTGGATTTCGATCTTGAGATCGTGGCTTGCCCTACGGTGCGCGAAGCCGATGGCTTGGCCCTGAGTTCGCGCAACGTCTATCTCTCCGAATCTCAGCGGGCCCAGGCCCCCAGGATCGCCCAGGCCCTCTTCGAGGCCCGGGAGATGATTCAAAAAGGGGAGCGCCGCGCTGCGCCACTGGTTGAGTACATAAAAAAATGCATTGCGGCCATTGACAGCGCCGCCATTGATTATGTATCCATAGCAGATTTGCGTTCTTTAGCGGATCTTGAAATGCTTTCCGGAGTGGTGCTGATCGCGGTGGCCGTCAAAGTGGGCCGTACCCGGCTGATCGACAATATTCGAGTTGAGGTGTGACAGTATGTTCTGCAATATGTTTAAAAGCAAAATCCATCGGGCCACCTGTACTGAAGCCGATTTGAACTATGTCGGCAGCATCACCATCGATAAAACCCTGCTCGCCGCCGCCGGTATTCTGCCCGGCGAAAAAGTGCAAGTGGTCAACATCAATAATGGCAATCGCTTCGAAACCTATACGTTGGAAGGTCCGGTTGACAGCGGTATGGTATGCATCAACGGCGCTGCCGCCCGGCTGGTGCATCCTGGTGACAAAGTTATTATCATTACCTACTGCTGGCTGGAGGCCGCGGAGGCCAAAGCCTTCAAACCCACCGTGGTTTTCGTGGATGATCAAAACGCCATCGTGCCCGCCGCCAAGGCACCCAAACACAGCCTGACGCTCGTGTAGCAGGTAGCGTCCAACAAGTACCGAGTTCATTCGAACGCCGCCGTCCGCAAGGGTGCGGCGTTTTTTGTATTCTCAAATCCATCAAATCTAACAGGCTGTTGAAAAACGGTGAATCGGCCTTTCAGGCAAGGCCGCAGCCATTTTGAAACCGCAGGCGTAGTCTATCTACGTCGAGGATTTCAAAACGGCGAGAACGCCGCATGGGAGGCCGAGGCGCTGTTTTTCAACAGCCTGCTAAAAATGGAATTAGACGGCCTTGAGCAGGGGTGTATAAATCGGTGCAACGGGCAGGATCGATTCCGTGCCGTTGGATTGGATCTCTCGAATCATGATGTCGGTAAGATCAGCGTCCAGACAGGTGCCGGCAATCTCCTTGAGGATAATGAATGCGTGGGCCATGCTTTTGCGCCGCTGATAGGGTCGATCCGTGGTGATGGCATCGAAACAATCGGCGACGCTGACGATTTTGGCGCATAGTGGGATTTCTTTGCCGGCCAGGCCGAACGGGTATCCGTTGCCGTCGATGCGCTCATGATGATAGAGCACTACATCGGTAATGGTTGTGTTGCAGTTGAATTTGCTAAGCAGTTGAGCGCCGATAAGAGGGTGGCTTTGTACTTCGCCGATCATATCCTTGGACAAGGCGGCCTGCTTGCTGCTGAAGATGCGGTCGCTCAGGCCGAGTTTGCCCACATCGTGGAGCATGCCGCCCAAGGTGATGGCGTAGAGCTCTTCGCCGGCAACCTCGACCCGCTCGGCCAGGCGCCGGCTATAGGCGGCGACCCGTTGGGCGTGGGCGTGGGTGTAAGGATCTCTCTCTCCCAGCGCGGCGGCCATCAAGAAAAGAGCGCGAGTGTGATTGATTCCGAATCTGGCGTGCCCGATTCGCGTTTCTACAACTGTTCCCAAAGCCACAATCCTGAATGAGATCCGATTCGAGCTCATCGTCGGTGAAGAACGAAGCCTAAAACGATGCTGAATGTCAGTATGCGATTAATAGCCAATAAAAAAGACCCTGTCAAATCGAAACTCAAGTGTTATGGGCACAACACAAAATCTTGGGCTTCACACCCCTTTGCATACACAATTACTGGGGCCTGGTGCGGAGGTAAGGTCAAGAAAGGGCCGCTCCGGCTGCTCTCTGGGCCAGGCGGTGGAAAATGGCCAGGGTTTGCCGTTCGGTATCGGCCGGCGATCCGCTGTTGTCGATGGTCAGGGTGGCGCGTTGGACTTTTTCGGCTATGGGCATTTGGGCGCGGATGCGCGCTTCGGCCGCCGTGAGGCTGAGGTGGTCGCGGGCCATCAACCGCTGGCGCTGGAGCGCCTCGGGAGTGTAGACTACGATGATTTCCGCCAGGCCCTGGGTCCGGCCGGTCTCGAACAGCAGGGGAATGTCCATGATGACCACGGCATCGGGCTGTTCCTGGGCGACCCGCCGAAGCTGGGCGTCGATTTCCGCGCCGACGCGGGGATGGATGATCTGCTCCAGTTGGCGCCGCAATTGCGGAGCGTTGAACACGATGGCACCCAAGGCGCCGCGGTTGATGTCGCCGTTGGGTTCCAATACTACGTCGCCGAACAGATCGCGGATCTCCTGCCACGCCGGCAGGCCCGGCGTCACAACCTGGCGGGCGATACGGTCGGCATCAATGATGATGGCGCCGGCCTTGGCCAGAATGGCGGCCACGGTGGACTTGCCCGATGCAATGCCTCCGGTTAATCCGACGACGAGCATGATTCTCTCCCCGTTGATGGTGCTGCGTTTTCTGCTTCGAGGCGATTGAACGAGTATCCATTTTGGTTGATTTCCCGGCCGAATGCAAGGACCGTTGAAATGCGTTCGAATAGTTGGCTGTGGTGGTGGGAGACTATACGGTCGGGGCGGCTTGTGATAAGAGTAAGGGAAAGCACGTTCAGGGACCCCGCTTATGGCCAAGACCATCTTGTTTGTAGATGAAGAGGAGTATGCGCGCAAAGCACTACAGCGCACGTTTCGGGACATGCACGCCGAGTGGACGATCCGTTTTGCCGTCGATCCGGGCAAGGGGTTGGAGACCCTGGCCGCCGAGCCGGTGGATGTTCTGGTGACCGAGATGGTGTTCGACGGCCAGGGCGGATTAGATTTCCTCGATGCGGTGCGCCGGCGCTATCCCCAAACGGTACGCATCGTCTTGTCCGGCTATGTGGATCGCAACGTCCTGTTGAAATCGGCCGATCTGGCCCACCAGTTTATCTCCAAGCCTTGCGATGACCATGTCCTGAAAGCCACCATCGCCCGCGCTTTTATGCTCAAAGATCTGCTGGATCAGGCGCCGCTCAAGCAGGTGCTCACCCGGATCGGGTCGTTGCCCAGCCTGCCGGCGCGCTATGTGGAGCTGATGGAAGAACTCCAAGCCGAAGAGGCGTCGATCCAGCGGGTGGCCGATATCGTCGTTCAAGAACCGGGGCTGGTCGCCAAACTGCTTCAGCTTGTCAATTCATCCTTTTTCGGTCGGCCCCAGCGCGTCACCAGCGCAGTAAAGGCGGTCAGCTTGCTGGGGTTGGATCTGGTGCGCGCCATCGTTCTGGCCTCCGGCACCTTCGATCAGTTCAAACGGCTCAGAGTCAAAGGGATCGTTATCGACGCCATGTGGGCCCATGCCACGACCACCTCCGCCATGGCCAAGGCCATCGCCCAGGCCGGCGGCCTCGATGCCAAGACGGTCGATACCGCTTTCACCTGCGGGCTGCTCCACGATATCGGCAAGCTGCTCATCGCCGCTCACCTGAGCGCCCCATTCAAAGAGATCGTTGCGCGCATGAAGCAGGAGGGGTGCAGCATGGCCTCGGCTGAAATGGCCGTCCTCGGCACCACGCACGCCACCGTGGGGGCCTACCTGTTGGGCCTGTGGGGATTGCCCGAAGCTCTCGTGGATGCAGCCGCGGCGCATCACACCCCTGGCACGCAGGGGGCGCGCGGGCTGGATGGGGTGGTGATCACCCACATCGCAAATGGATTTGCCAACGCCGGCAAGGGGTTGGACGACCCACGGCGCCCCGTCGATGGCCTGGACTATGCCTTTCTGGAAGAGGCCGGGTTGATGGCGTCCGTTCAACAGTGGCGTGTTTTGTGCGGCCGTCTGCTATCCGCTGCCGACACGTAACGATAGTGAGCCAACGGGGTCTGAATTGGGCTTTACAGCGGTGCGTGCATGGTCTATAGATCGCCCAATCGGAAATGGACTTCTTGTCCGCGAATTGATTGGATAGCGATTTCTGCTTGAATGCCATCATAAAACCATAAAAAGCGTCCCAGCGGACGGCGTCGTCAACCCATGACTTCGAGGTAGACGTGCAACCCCAAATGTATATCGTGCTGGCTACCCGTAACGCGGGCAAGACAGCGGAAATAAGAGATCTATTAAACGGCTTCCCGGTGGCCATCAAGAACCTGGAAGATTTTGGTCCCATCCCGCTCATTGAAGAAGATGGCGCCACCTTCGATGAAAATGCCTACAAAAAGGCGAGCCTGACCGCCCGCTACCTCGGACTGCCGGCCCTGGCCGACGACTCGGGCCTATTGGTGGAAGCGCTCGGCGGCGCGCCGGGAGTCTATTCGGCACGCTATGCCGGTCCAACCGCCACGGACCCGCAGCGCTGCCAACAACTGCTGCGCGAGCTGGGCGATCACGAAAATCGCAAGGCTGCCTTCGAGTGCGTGCTCTCGCTGGCCGTTCCCACCGGACCGGCCCTTACCTACGAGGGGCGTTGCGAAGGGCTGATCGCCCGCGCACCGGCCGGTACCAGTGGGTTCGGTTACGATCCGATTTTTTTCTACCCCCCGCTGGACAGGACTTTTGCTCAGTTGCCCCTGGATGAGAAAGGGCGGATCAGTCACCGCGGCAAGGCGTTGCGGGAGCTGCGTTCAGAATTCGACAAGGTGTTGATCTGGTTGCGGCAGCATATTCCCAGGGGCGAACCCGTCGGTTGCATGGGCGGTAAGGCGGATGGATAAAACCGGCGGCGACGACTTGCAAAGAGGTTCAGGGGTGGCCGCATTTTAGATTTCAGGCTTCCAGAAAGAGTCAAACAAGCCCGGCAGAGAGGGCAAAGGAGTAGCGTATGCTCAAATTCAAAGAGGGGATCGACATTGTCCAGGAGATCGGCGGGATCAAAACGGCCGACGCGGCGCTCAAACTGCTCAAGGAGCGCATGACACCTGAACAGTTCGCACGCATCGCGGTATTTAAAAATCCGGAAATCCTGCTCAAGGTGGCCAACGCCATGGTGATGTGCCAGCCGGAGCATATCTTCGTCAACAGCGGCTCCGAAGCGGACAAACAGACCGTCCGGGAGCTGGCCCTGAAAAATGGCGAAGAAAAAACGCTGCCCATGAAGGGCCATACCATTCATTACGATTTGAAGGAGGAGCAGGGCCGCATCACGGACCGCACCTACTACGTGGCCAACGACGACGAACTGGTCAGCTCCCTGGCTTTGCGCATGGCGCGCAAGGATGCGCTCGATACGGTGCGCAAGGGCCTGACCGACATCATGCGCGGCAAGACCATGATCGTGGGCTTTTACTCCCGGGGGCCGGTGGGCAGCCCGGTATCCAACCCGGCCATCGAGATCACCAGTTCGGCTTATGTGAGCCACAGCGCTGAAATCCTTTACCGCAACACTTACAACGCTTTTGAAAAAGAGGTCGAAAAGCTCGGCCACTTCTACACCAATATCCACAGCGAGGGCCTCAATCGGCCCGAGGATCTGCCCAACGCGCGGGTGCTCATGGACCGCGCCCACCGTACCACCTACGCCTACAATTGCACCTATGCCGGCAACACGCTGCTCATGAAAAAAGGTAACCACCGTTTTTCCGTGGACCGTTCGGTCTACGAGAAGCGCGGCCAGGAGTTGGCCGAACACATGTTCATTACCTGCATGGAGAGCGACGGCGGCCGCGTTACCGGCATTACCGGGGCGGCGCCCAGCGGGTGCGGCAAAACCACCACGGCCATGGCCGGCGACCGCTTTATCGGCGACGATCTGGCCCAGATGTGGATCGCCAAGGACGGCACCGTCCGTTCGATCAATCCGGAGTGCGGCATTTTTGGCATCGTGGAAGATGTCAACCGCGAGGGCGATCCGATCTTGATGGGTCTATTGCGCGAGCCCGGCACGGAAGTGATCTGGTCCAACGTGCTCATCGATGAGAAGGGCGTGCCCCACTGGACCGGCAATGGCGAAGTACAACCCACCAAAGGCCGCAATCACCAGGGGCCATGGGAAAAGGGCATGAAGGACGCCAAGGGCAAGGAGATCCCCATCTCCCATGCCAATGCGCGTTGCACTTTGGCCTCCAAGGCCTTGAGCAACTATTCCGAAGCGGCCGAAGATCCGGCCGGTGTGGAGACCCGCGTGGTCACTTACAGCGGCCGCGACAGCGACACCATGCCACCGGTGTGGGTTGCCAAGAGTTCTGATGAGGGTGTGGTGATCGGCGCCTGTATCGTTTCGGCGGCCACGGCCACCGAAGTGGGCGCCACGGGCGTCAAACGAGCTCCCTGGGCCAATGGTCAGTTCATTCCGGGTGCTTTGGGCGACTACATGGATGCCCAGTTCAAATTCTTCGGCAGCAGCAAAATCGCACCGGACAAGCGGCCGGTCATGGCCGGCCTCAATTACTTTTTGACCCACGAGGCCCGGGGTGGCAGCGGCAAGAAGCTGCTGGGTGAAAAACGGGATGTCAAGGTGTGGCTCTCCTGGCTGGAGCGCCGGGCCCACAACGAGGTGCCGGCCATCGATACCCCCGTCGGTTTTCTTCCCAGGTACGACGATCTCAAGGCGCTGTTCAAGGAGCGTATCAATAAAGAGTATCCCCGCGAGCTCTACGACAAGCAGTTTTCGCTCTACATCGATAATATCGTCAAACGCGTCGACCTGCAGTTGGAAGCGTATGGCAAGGAGAAGAACTTGCCGGCCAAGCTGTTCGAAGTGCTCAAGAAGCAGCGCCAAGGGTTGATGGCCCTCAAAGAGAAGTACGGCGCCATCGTTACCCCGGCCCAGCTCGAAAAGGCTGCCGGTGGCAAGTAGCGCCTTTACGCCGATGGATGATCAACGGGCGCCGCGCACCAGCCGGCGCCCGTTGTTATTCTCCGAGTTTGACTTCCGGCGAACTCGGAGATACCCGAGTGCTGCCACCAACGCAGGGGTGGATCGTATGAAAGTCTTCTCCTTTATCGGGATGATGCTCCTGTGGGTCGGGTTGATGAGTTTTAACGGCTGGGCCGGGGACCGGCCGACCGCCGTGGAGGACAGGACCATGTCCGATGTCGTCGTTGCACAGGATGCGAACGGAAAGGAACAGCAGGTGGTGCTGGGTCAGCGGGTGCTGATCCGGCTGGCCGAAAATCCCACTACCGGCTATCAGTGGGAAATCGAGGCCTGCGACGCTCGGGTGCTCACGCCGGCTGGTTCCGATTTCGCGGCTACGCCCGGGGGTGCCTTGGGTGCCGGCGGCCTGCGAACCTTTGTCTTCAAGGTCCTCGCGCCGGGCCAGGCCACGGTCCGGCTCATCTACCGGCGCGGCTGGGAACCCAAGGAGCAGGCCATCGATCGTTTTGTGATCCGAATCGATGTTCGGGAGAAAGCACCTTCATGAGATTGGCCCTGCTCAAAGTGATCTTCAGCCGCCGCATGCTGGTGGCTGGCATCATGGGCTTTTCCGCCGGGTTGCCCCTGCTGCTGACCATCTCCCTGCTCCAGGCACGGATGAAAAGGGAAGGCATCGATCTGACGGTCATCGGTCTGATGGCCCTGGTGGGGCTGCCCTACACCTTGAAATTTGTCTGGGCACCTATTCTGGACCGGTATGCCATCCCCTTGCTCGGACGGCGCCGGGGTTGGCTTTTGACCAGCCAGATCTTGTTGATGCTGGCCATCATTGGATTGGGGGTCACTCATCCCGTCCCCAACACGTGGGTCGTGGCCCTGGCCGCCCTGGGCGTTACCTTTTTTAGCGCTTCCCAGGATATCGTCATCGATGCATACCGTCGGGAGGATCTGGCCGATGAAGAGTTGGGCCTGGGCTCCTCGTTGTATGTGAGCGGCTATCGCTTGGGCATGTGGGTGGCCGGCGGCGGCGGTTTCATTCTGGCGGATCGCTTTTCTTTTGCGACCGTTTACTTCATCATGGCCTGTTGCCTGCTGCCCGGAGTTCTCACGACCCTTCTGACCCCCGAGCCCGATGCACCGTTCGGACTTCCTCGAACGATGCAAGAAGCGGTCATCGAACCGTTTAAAGAGTACTTCTCCAGGCAGGGGGCCTGGTGGATTCTGGCCTTCATTCTTCTGTATAAGATCGGCGATACCATGGCCAGCGCCATGACTACCCCTTTCTACCTGGATATGGGCTTTTCCATGACCGAAATCGGCGCCGTTGTTAAAACCTTCGGAGCAGGCGCCATTATCGTCGGCGGATTGATCGGCGGCCTTTTCATGATTCGGCTGGGAATCAACCGCAGTCTCTGGGTCTTTGGTTTGCTACAAGCCGTCTCCACGGCCGGTTTTGTTGTTTTGGCCCAACGCGGCCACAGCCTGTCGGTTTTGACTGCGGTGATCGCCTTCGAGAACCTGAGCGCGGGCATGGGCACCTCGGCCTATGCCGCCTTCATGGCCAGTATCACCCATCAGAAATTCACCGCCACCCAGTATGCCCTGCTGAGCAGCCTGATGGGCATTCCCCGCGTGATCGCCGCTTCGGGGACCGGATTCATGGCCAAGCAGATGGGGTGGTATGGATTCTTTATCGCTTGTACTCTCGTCGCCATCCCTGGTATGCTGCTGCTGCTTAAATTCGCCCCCTGGCGGACACCGAAGAGCTGATCAGCGTACCGGCCATTTGCGGCGATGTGGCCTCAAAAGTCTAACCAATTGCGGTCGTTGCCAAGAAGATCTCTCCAGGATATGCCAAAGGGGTGCGCAAGGCGTTGGAGAATTTGGCCAAGAACGAGCGATGCAAGCTGAAAG
>JBAQGR010000283.1:0-2784 GCA_049287895.1 Desulfatitalea sp. | reverse complement strand
CTACCACCGTGGCCGGGCCGGTGACCGCATCGCCGCCGGCGAAGATATCTGGGTCATTGGTTTGCAGGGTGAGCGGGTCCACGTTCATGGTGCCCCAATCGCTCAGGGTGCAGGCGCACTCGTCGGTCAGACAGGCCCAGTCGCTCTCCTGGCCGATGGCCGGCACCACGGCATCCACTTCGATGACAAACTCCGATCCAGCTACCGCTTCGGGCCGCCGCCGGCCGCTCTCGTCGGGCGCGCCCAGCTGCATGCGGACACACTCGATGCCGGTGACCTTGCCTTTTTTGGCGATGACGCGCACCGGATTGGTCAGGGTCATGATCTCGATGCCTTCGTCGCGGCATTCGGCGATCTCTTCCTTGCTGGCCGGCATTTCGGCTTCGCCGCGGCGGTAGATGATGAACGGTTTGGCCGCGCCGTGGCGCAAAGCGGTGCGCACGGCATCCATGGCCACGTTGCCGCCGCCGATGACCGCCACCCGGTCCCCCAGGGCGATCTTCTCCCCCAGGTTGGCCCGGCGCAGGTACTCCATGCCCGGGAAGACTCCTTTGAATTCTTCGCCCTCGATGCCCAGGGATTTGCACTCCTGGGCGCCGATACCCATGAAAAAGGATTTGTAGCCTTTCTTGCGAAGTTGGCCGATGGTGACACCGGCCTTACCGATCTCCACGCCGGTTTTGAATTCGACCCCCAGGTCGCGGATGGTCTGGATCTCGGCCTCGACAATGCTTCTCGGTAATCGGTATTCGGGGATGCCCAGCACCAGCATACCGCCGAGCACTTCGTGCTTTTCGAAGACGGTCACGTCGTAGCCTTCGATGGCCAAAAAGTAGGCGCAGGTCAGGCCCGCCGGTCCGGAGCCGATGATGGCTACCTTCTGGTTTTTGGGCGCTTTTTTCTGGGGGACAAAACGTTTTTCGGCCTGCAGATCCCAGTCGGCCAGATTGCGGTGCAGGTATTGAATGCCCAGCGGATCATCGAGCTTTTGGCGTGTGCAGGCCTCTTCGCACGGGTGGTGACAGACGCGGCCGCACACGCCGGGGAAGGGGTGGTCCTTTTTGAACAGGGCCACGGCATCTGCGTAATTGCCTTGATTCAGCAAGGCGATCCAGCCTTGCACGCTCACATGGGCCGGGCAGGTGGCCTTGCAGGGGGCCGTGCCCTTTTTTTCAATGGCGTAGGCGCCGGGCATGGCCTGGGGGTAGAGTTTGTAGGCCGCCTTGCGGGTGCGCAAGCCTTCGTCGAAGCGGTTGGGGGTCTCGATGGGGCACACCTTGGCGCATTCGCCGCAGGCCGTGCATTTGGCCATGTCGATGTAACGTGGCTTTTCCAGCAGGCGGACGGTGAAATCACCTGGTTCGCCAGTGACGGTGTCCACTTCGGTCAGGGGCAGCAGTTCAATATTCAGATGGCGCCCGGCTTCGACCAGCTTGGGCGAGATGATGCACATGGAGCAGTCGTTGGTGGGAAAGGTTTTATCCAGTTGGGCCATTTTGCCGCCGATGGCCGAACCGCTCTCTACCATATAGACCTTGAAGCCTGCTTCGGCCAGGTCCAGGGAGGCTTGAATGCCGGCGATGCCGCCGCCGACCACCAACACCGCTCCGGTCGTTGTCTGTGTCATCGTTCTTCCTCCTTCTCTCCGCATATCCTACAAGCCGAAATCTTTCAAATCATCTCCCAAATACTTGCGCTCGTTCTCCCCCAGCACGCCCAGGGCCAGGCACATGAAGGTCCAGATGTGGGCCACATGGTAATTGCCGCCGTAGTGATGGCCGATGTCTTCGAGCTGGGCGTGGCAATTGTGGCAGGGCACCACCACATAGGCGGCGCCGGTGGCCGCGATCTGGTCGAATTTGATCTTGCCGTAGGCCCGGCGCTGCTCGGTGTACCCGGCTTGCAGGCTGCCGCCCCCTCCTCCGCAGCAGTAGTTGTTGACGCGATTGGGAACCGTATCGATGAAGTTCTCTTCACCGACCATAGTTTTAACGATGAAACGCAGATCGTCGGCCATGGCATCTCCCAACGATTTGCGCACAATATTGCACGGGTCCTGCACCGTGAATTTGATCTTCAAATCCTTGTTCCAGTCTGCGTTGACCGTGAGTTTGCCTTCGCGGATCCATTGGGCATAGAGCTGCACGATGGTGGTGAATTCGAATTTGTGCGGGATCTTAAATTTGCGCAACCCTTCGTAGATGGCGAAAAACGAGTGGCCGCACTCGGTGTTGACCACCAGCTTGCAGCCCAGATTGTTGTCGATGTGGTCGGTGAATTCTTCCAGGATATAGCGCCAGCCTTCGTTGTCGGCCAGAAAGAGGCAGTAATTTTCGCCGGCCCACATGACCGAAGGGTAGGTCCAGTCCGCGTCCACTATGTGCAATATCTTCCATAGGGGGCCCAACTCGTCCGGTTCGGTGACCGGTTCGCGCGAGTTCTGGTTGATGGCCATATAGGCCCCTTTGCGATCCACGGTGACCTGCATATCCTTGAATTGGGGTTGGGCCTCACGGATCTCATTGGCCACATCTTCCACGGTCCAGATGAAATCGTCGGTGGGGACCCCCATGGCGTTGCCGCTGCGGATGTGCTGGTCGCACGAGCCGCGGATGCCCTTGGGCCGCTGGTCGCGCGGCCAACTGGCGCGCATATTATAGACCAGCTTGGGGATGTCCACCTTCATGGGGCAGGCGTTGACGCAACGCGCACACATGGTGCAGACCCAGGCCCATGGCGTTTTAAGGATCTCTTCGTCCATGCCGAGAACGAGCATGCGCACCA
>JBAQGR010000282.1:0-2486 GCA_049287895.1 Desulfatitalea sp. | reverse complement strand
GCGGGAACTATGCACTACATGGAGTTGGCCATGGCAGCCAAGGCATTTATCATTCTCGATCGAGAAGGCGGAACAGCAAACAAAGAAACAATTAAAACCAAAGCCAAACAACTCGGCTGGTCAATTGAAGATAGCAATCTCGATAATGCCCTTACATTTTTGGAAAAGATCAAGCTTGTAACTTGGAACTAAAAAAGAAGGCTAATAAAGCCCGAAATAGCAAAGGCTGCCGCCCCACTATGCGGGGCGGCAGCCTTATATTTTACAAATACACTATCGGTTGGCCTTCCGGTAGCCCAGCTGATCCTGGGCGATGATGGTCTTGCAGATGTTGGCCGAACCTTCCACCATGACATAGGTGGGGATGTCGCGGTAGTAGCGGGCAATGGGGTACTCGGTGGAGTAGCCGTAGGCCCCCATGATGCGCAGGGCGTAGTTGGCGCACTTCATGGCGGTTTCGCCGGCGAAGTACTTGGCCTGGGCCACTTCCATGCCGTTGCCCAGATTGCCGTCGTCTTTTTGCAGGGAGGCCCTGTAAACCAGCAGGCGGGCGGCTTCCACATCGCACACCATCTGGGCGATGAGGTCCTGGTTCATCTGGAACTTGCCGATCTGCTGGCCGAACTGCTTACGTTCGTTGCAGTACTTGGTGGCGATGTCCAGGCAGGCCTGGGCGCAGCCCACGGCACCGGCGGCGGCCGACAAGCGGGTGTTGTTCAGGGAGCCGAAGACGATCTTGGCGCCGTCGCCCACTTCACCCAGCAGGTTTTCCTTGGGCACGCGGGTGCTGTCGAAGAAGATCTCGCCGGTGGGCGAGCTGTAGGAGCCCATCTTGTCCAGGTCGGTGGTCTTGATGCCGTTGAAATTGCGCAGCTCGACGATAAAGGCGGAAAGCCCCTTGCCACCCTTGGATTTGTCGGTGAATGCATACACGATGGTCACATCGGCCTGGTTGGCGTTGGAGATCCAGGTCTTGGAGCCATTGAGCACGAAGTGGTCGCCTTTGTCTTCGGCCAGGGTCTCGATGGACATGATGTCCGATCCGGCATTGGGCTCGGTGATGGCAAAGCCGCCAAGGTATTCGCCTTCGGCCAGCTTGCGCACATACTTCTTTTTGGCCGCCTCGGTGCCGTATTTATAGATGGGGAAGGCGCAGCCGATGGCCGACAGGTTGTACTGCACCCGCAGCGAGCTGGAGACCCGGGCGATCTCTTCGGTGATGATGGAGGTGGCCAGCCAGCCCATGTCCTCGCCGCCCCACTCTTCCGGAATCACGGCGCCGAAAAAACCCAATTCGCCCATGGGCTTGATGACTTCCTTGATGGGCAGGTAGTGGTTGCGGTCCCATTCGTCCACGAAGGGCGCGATCTTCTTCTTGGCGAAATCCTGTACTGCTTTGCGCAGCATCTCATGCTCTTTGGATAGTTTGAAATCCATTTTTGACTCCCTCCAGTGAATAATAAATTGCGAAGATATAGACGATCCGATCACGGATCGCCTCTATTTACGTTCCAATACAGCGGCGATACCCAGGCCCCCGCCGCCGCAGATGCACTCCAGGGCCAGACGGGCATTGCGCCGCCGCATTTCATGCAGCAACGAGACCAGCACGCGGGTGCCGGTGGCGGCAA
Organism: Desulfatitalea sp.; assembly: GCA_049287895.1. Lineage (GTDB taxonomy): Bacteria > Desulfobacterota > Desulfobacteria > Desulfobacterales > Desulfosarcinaceae > Desulfatitalea. Next base: position 855 of record JBAQGR010000282.1, on the reverse strand, counting down.
TGGGATGGCCCAGGGAGATGCCCGAACCATTGACATTGACTTTGGGGTAATCCGCCGGTCCCACGCCCATCTCTTTGAGATCGGCGAGCACCTGGGCCGCGAACGCTTCCTGCACTTCGATCAGCTCCATCTGGCCGATCTTGTGGCCGGTGATGGCGAGCGCCTTGTTGACCGCCACGGGCACGGTACGGTAGGCGTGGCGCGGATCGTCGCCGGCCACGGCGCACACTCTGAAGGTGGCCAGGGGGGCGATACCCAGCGCTTCGGCCTTTTCCCGGGAGGTGACCACCACGGCGGCCGCGCCGTCGTTTTCGGTCGAAGAGTTGCCGGCCGTGCACACCCCGCCCATCACCGGTTTGAGCTTGGCCAACTGTTCGATGGTCGTATCGGTGCGCGGGTTCTCGTCCTTGGAGACCATTAGCGGGTCGCCTTTGCGCTGGGGCACCGGCACCGAAACGATCTCGTCGTTGAACTTGCCGGCGGCCATGGCCGCGCACGCCTTGCGGTGGCTCTCCAGAGCCCACTGGTCGCACGCTTCGCGGGTGATGTTTTCAACCTTGGCCGCGGTTTCGGCCCAGGCCATCATGGAGGGCAGCACGCCGAAGCGTTTTTCAGGCTGGGACATCACCCGGGCGCGTTGGATGCGGTCGTAGAAGCGCAGGCCCCAGATGCCCATATCGCCGTGACCGCGAGGCATGCCGCCCGTACCGCCCACGCCCCACTTGATATTGCCGGGCAGATAAAATTCGGCGTTGCTCATGCTCTCCACGCCGCCGGCCACCACGATTTCAGCCTGGCCGGACTGGATCAGGGCCGATGCGAAGCGTACCACATCCAGGCCGGTGCAGCAGCGCC
>JBAQGR010000281.1:0-2874 GCA_049287895.1 Desulfatitalea sp. | reverse complement strand
CATAATCATGCAGAAGCTGTAAAAGATAAATATCTTCTAAGAAGGAGTATAAAATGACTTATTCAATCCTTGACGGTTGCCCTTCGACATCAGGAGACGATTTTCAACTAAATACTTCCACCATTATTAGGAGTGCGGCCAGGACATTCCCGGAAGTCGAGATCGTTTCACGCAATGTGGACGGTACCATTTTTCGTTATAATTACAAAGAGGCCCACGAGAGAACTAAAAAAGTGGCCAGCGCGCTGATTAGAATGGGAGTAAAACCAGGTGACCGTATCGGCGTGATGGAATGGAACACCTATCGACACTTTGAGCTGTATTTCGCTATTTCGGGCATTGGCGCCGTCTTCCTTCAGATGAACTTAAGGCTCTCTCCGAGTGATTTGTCCTACGTGGTCAATCACAGTGAAGCGAAATTTATTTTTGTAGGTGATAGCCTCTTACCTGTATTGGAAGCCGCCGCTGATACTTTTAAGAGTGTAAAAGGGTATGTGATCACCACGGATCAGGATTTGGATAAAATTCATACAAGTCTGCGCCCTGTCATGAGTTATGAAAAACTCTTAGAACAGGAGACGGATGAGTTTGAATGGCCCATGATCAATGAAAAATCCGCTTACAGTGCATGTTACACTTCGGGAACCACGGGGAAACCAAAAGGTGTGTACTATTCCCATCGGTGCATCTATCTGCATACCCTTGTTATGTCCATGACAATGCAATTATGCATGAATGATGTGATCATGCAAACCGTACCAATGTTTCACGGCCAAGGCTGGGGCGTTTGGTTCAGTGCGCCAATGGTAGGGGCTAAGCTCGTACTCCCAGGCCGATATACCATGGATACAACCAATATACTAGTTGATCTGATGGTTTCAGAAAAGGTGACTTTTAACTGCGGTGCCCCAGCTATTTTCATGCCGATGCTCGAATACATCCGGACTTTGCCCGAGAAGCCGCTTTTTGAGGGCCTGCGCATGGTCTCAGGCGCAACGGAACCGCCGTTGGCCATGATGAAGGGGTACTGGGATCTTGGAAAAGCCAAGATTGTACAAGCCTACGGCGCAACGGAAACGACCCCTCTAGTGCTTGTTAATACGCCAAAACCCACCATTACGAGGTGGCCTATCGAACAGCAGTGGAATAATCAGAAGAAACAAGGCCTTCCATTGGCCGGTTTAGATCTAAAAATTGTGGGCCACGATGGAAAGCAAGTCCCGGCCGACGGCGTGACGTCTGGAGAAATTCTTGTCCGAGGCCCTTGGATTACTACGAGTTATTATAATGACCAAAGGACTGAAGAGTGTTTTGAAGATGGTTATTGGAAAAGCGGGGATGCGGGGACCATTGATCAATATAATTATGTAAAGATCACGGATCGCATCAAGGACGTGATCAAAAGCGGCGGCGAATGGATTTCTTCTATTGATCTTGAAAATTCTATCATGGGTCACAAAGATGTATTAGAAGCATGTGTAGTCGGTCTACCACACCCAACATGGCAGGAGCGACCAGTTGCCTTTGTCGTTTTACGAGCAAATTCCCGTGGAAAAGTCACGGAGCAGGAGATAAAAAATTCCGTTAGCGATCAGTTTGCGAAATGGCAGCTTCCAGAGGTCGTTTTTGTCGATGAATTGCCCAAAACCAGCGTAGGCAAGCTGGATAAAAAGGTAGTTCGAAGTAAAAATGAACATTTTTTTAGCGGTAAGAGCGAGTAATCGAAAGTTCTGGTTGGCAATTTAAATATTGGTGCTGAAGGACAATTATTTCTGTCCGAAGTGCTAAAGCATTAGAAGGAAATGATACGTGGATTTTGATCTTACCAAAGAACAGGCAATGATAAAAAAAGAAGTGCGTCATTTTGCGCAACAAGAGATCGCGCCAAGAGCAGGGGAAATGGAGCGCACAGGTGAATACCCATACGATATCATGGAAAAGATGGCCAAGCTCGGACTCATGGGAATTCCGTTCCCCGAGATCAATGGTGGGACCGGCGGCGACTGGGTCTCTATGCACCTTTGTATCGAAGAAATTTCACGTTACGATAGTGGATTAGGTGCACTGCTGGATGTAACCACAAGTGTGGTAGGTCAGGAAATCGCAGTCTTTGGAAGCGATGAGCAGAAGAGAAAATGGCTTGTCCCCATAGCCCAGGGAGAAAAAATCGGCGCATTCGGTCTAACGGAGCCGGATTCGGGATCGGATGCAGCAGCACTGCAAACCACCGCTGAGTTGGAAAATGACGAATGGGTGCTAAACGGGACAAAACAATTCATAAGCTGCATTGGCCTTAACAATGCGTCCATGGTTATAGTTGCCGCACGCGTCAAGGGCGGAGATAGCAACGATACAATAGCGACCTTCATTGTACCGAAGGATTCTCCTGGGTTCAGCCTTGGACACAAATACAAAAAAATGGCTTGGAATAGCTTCGCAACGCATGAAGTGGTGATGTCTGATTGTAAAGTCCCAAAAGAAAATTTGCTTGGCGACCCCAAGCGAGGTTTTGCCCAACACTTAGCGGTTCTTGAAACCGGGCGCATCAGTGTCGCGGCGGTTGCGGTGGGTGTGGCACAAAGCTGTTTTGATGAGGCTCTAAAATATGCTCAGCAGAGAAAACAATTTGGACGACCGATCTGCGATTTTCAGGCAATTCAATTCAAATTAGCGGATATGGCGGTTTCGATAGAATTGGCGCGGAACTTATATCTTAAGGCAGCCTGGCTCAAGGACAAGGGACGGCAGCATTCGTTCGAGGCATCAGCCGCCAAACTCTATGCCACTGAAATGGCGGAAAAGGTAGCCAGCGATGCGCTACAAATTCACGGCGGAAACGGATTGATGGAAGATTATCCCATATCGCGCTACTAT
>JBAQGR010000280.1:0-2125 GCA_049287895.1 Desulfatitalea sp. | reverse complement strand
GTATCGTCTTATTCAGGAGTATTTCATCCTGCCCGAGAAGTTTTTATTTCTGGACCTGGGCGGATGGCAAAAATGGAACCGCCGGGGCGAGTCCAATCGTTTCGAGATCCGCTTCGAGCTGCACAATCCGCCGTTTGCGCTGCCGCGGGTGCGCAAAGAGAGTTTCGCGCTGGCGGCGACCCCGGCGATCAATCTCTTTCCCCACAGCGCGGACCCCATCCGTCTGGATCATCACAAGAGCGAATATCTGGTCCGACCGTCGGGAAGCAATGACCGCAACTATCAGGCTTACAGCGTGACCCAGGTCACCGGATTCGTGCAGGGCACGGCCCAGGAACGGGTCTACGCCCCGTTTGAAATGTTCTCCCCCAGTCCGGACGCCGATCCGACCTATCACACCCAGATCCGTCAATCTCCGGTGCGGCCGGGATTCGACTTCTATCTCTCCGTGGCCTATCCGGCAGGGGCGGGGCTGCCGCCTACGGAGACATTGTCGATCCAATTGCAATGCACCAACGGTCTGCTGCCCGAGGGGCTGCAGATCGGCGACATCCGCCGGCCGACCAGCAGTACGCCGGAGTTCGTCGTCTTTCATAACCTGCGGCCGCCTACCTCCGCGGTTGTGCCGACGCCGGGCCGCAATCTGCACTGGAAACTGCTGTCGCATTTGTGCCTCAACTACCGCTCGTTGGAAGAGGTCGCGAATCTGCAAGCCTTGCTGGGGCTCTATAATTTTGAGGAAAACCGCGACCGGCCGACCTTCGTGGCCAACCAGAAGCGCATCGCCGGCATCCAATCCATCGCCTGCCGGTCGGCCGATCAATTGGTGGGCCGGGTGATCATGCGCGGCCGGGAGCTTCGGCTCGACGTGCGCCAGGACCACTTCGCCGGTCCGGGAGATCTGTTCCTGTTCGGGTCAATCATAGACCACTTTTTGGGTCTGTTCGCATCCATGAACACCTATACCCAGCTGACGATCAAGGAAGTACTCAAAGGAGAGGTGCAGCAATGGCCGGCCCGCATCGGCGATCATCCGCTGATTTGACGGACGCCTGCAACGGGGCGCTGGGTCACGAGCTGTTGACCAACGGCCGCTCCTTCGGGTTCGCCCAGGCCGTGCGTCTGTTGCGTCACGCCTGCAAGACCGTTGCGGCCGCCCCCGAAAGCGCTCCTCGCGACCCGATCCGCGTGCGACCCAAGCTATCGTTGGCCTTCCCATCGGCCGACATCGACCGCATCGAACAGACCGACACCGACGGCGATCCGGGCTATCGCATCACGGCCAATTTTCTGGGGCTATACGGCACGGCCTCTCCGCTGCCGACTTTTTACACCGAAGATCTTCTGGCCGAAGCCTCCCAGGATGAATCCGTATCGCGCGATTTTCTGGATATTCTCAATCAGCAGATTTATGCGTTGTTCTTCCAGGGGTGGCTCAAATACCGTCAATTCCTTCAGGTGGCCGAAGAGCAGAGCAGTCAGCACCTGGAACGCTTATACTGTTTGGCGGGGTTGGGTTCGGAGCCCTTGCGCCAAAGCCAGGATCAGGGTTATCCGGCCTTTGGTCTGCTGCGCTATATCGGACTGCTGACCCAATATCCGCGCTCGGCCGCGGGGTTGGCCACCCTTTTGCGCGACGCTCTGGGAGGCCTGCCGCTGCGCATCGTGCCGTGCATCTCGCGCAAAGCCAAAATTCCCGCGGCGCAGCGTTTGCGGGTCGGGATCAGCGGCAGCCGCATGGGCGTCGATTGCTACCTGGGCGAAGAGATCGAAGACCGCATGGGGCAATTCCGTATCGAAATCGGGCCGTTGGATCAAGCCGGATTTTTGCAATTTACTCCCGGAAAACGGGGCTATGCCATCGTGGCGGCGCTTACGGCGACCTATGTAACCGATCCGCTGATGAGCGAGGTGGAGCTGATTCTGGCGGCGCGCCAGGCCCAAACGGTCTCGCTGGGCGATCCCGTCCGCGCCGTATTGGGCGTCACTACATGGGTCTTTTCGGAAGCGCATTTGGGTGAGGTGCGCACCCGCTTTATAGTGAATCGAAGATGTTGACACCATAAATGGAGGAAAAAGCATGCTCACGGTAGATATCAAATCCTTGCTGCGCCGGTTGAACAGT
>JBAQGR010000279.1:0-2731 GCA_049287895.1 Desulfatitalea sp. | reverse complement strand
TGCAATGGTCAGCGACAGCACCTCCTCGCGCTCGCCACGCCGCATGGCCAGCATGCGATGCGAGGGCACCGTGGCCACCGGTTCCTGCCAGTCGAAATAATCCTTGAATTTGGCCCCTTCGCTCTCTTTACCGGCCACGACCGAGCTGCGGATGACCGCCTTCTGGGCGAACAGGGCCCGCAGACGCGCCCGGGCCGTTTCATCCTCGTTGATGCTCTCGGCGATGATGTGGCGGGCGCCCTCCAACGCCTCTTCGATGGTGACCACCCCTTTTTCAGGATCGACAAACCCCTGGGCAGCTACGAGCAGGTCGGCCTCCTCCTGGGCCATGAGCAGCAGGGCCAGAGGTTCCAGCCCCTTTTCCCTGGCCACGGTGGCCTTGGTGCGGCGCTTGGGCCGGAAAGGCAGATAGATGTCTTCGAGCACGGCCAGCGTGTCAGCGGCCGACACCTTGGTCTTGAGTTCGTCGTTGAGATGGCCGTGCTTTTCCAGGCTGGCCAGGACGGCCTCCTTGCGGCTGTCCAGCTCGGCCAGTTGACCGAGGCGGTCGCGGACGGCCGTGATCTGCACCTCGTCCAGGCTGCCCGTGACCTCCTTGCGGTAGCGGGCCATAAACGGCACCGTGGCGCCTTCGGCCAGCAGGCCGGCCACGGCTTCGATCTGGCGGGGCATAATACCCAATTCGGTGCTGATGGTGGTGACGTGCTGGGTATTCATCTAAAAAATCTCCTGAATTCCAATGGATTGGTTCTTAAAGGGCGGCCCGCCATAGGGGGCCTGAGGTGATGGACACTAAGCGGCTCCTTCACGGTGAAAAGTGGTCCGAGCTATATGCGCTGGGCAGGGGGCTTGTCAAGGGGGATGCGGAGCCTGGTGGGCGGCAGCATGCCACCGCATTCGGCGGCCTATCGAAAACAAAAAGGAGAAAGGGGCGTCTTTGTGGAAGCACCCCTTTCTCCATGTGCGAGGAAGATTTTTCAGGCAAGCCGAGTTTTACTACCCTCCATGTACTACTTGGCGAATTTCTTGCGGCCCACGCCGGCCAGGCCGATCAACCCGGTGCCCAGCAGCAGCATGGTCGCTGGTTCGGGAACGGGCGCGGTCGCATTGACATCACTGATCCCCGCGACCATATCGTTGTAATCCATATCGCCGCCGCCGTAGAGATCCTCGATGGCCAAGATCACATCGGAACCCCACAATTTGCGCAAGCTGTTGTCGGATGTGTCGAATATCATGAAGTGATCCAACCCGTCCGCGTTCAGCGCCTGATGCGTGTAGTAGGTGTAGCCTTTGTCTTGCGGCGTAGTAATGTAGAAACCGAACATCGGCCCGATGTAGGCACTCAGGCCGGTAGACTGATTGGTCACCGTGCCGGCGGCCAGGTCGAATCGCAAAGTAGCACTGTCGTATCTGCTGTCGGGACCGCTGAAAACTTCGAGGGTTTGGCCCAGAGTCAACGTGTTACCATCGCTGCTGAAACCATAAATACCCAGGGTGTTGGCATTGGCAAAGCCGGCGCTTTCCAGCAGCAAAAAGGCCGTGGCATCGTCGGTCGTGCCGTCCTTATCGCTCAATTGAACGTATTCGGCCTTGGTGTCCGCGTATTTTTGGGTACCGGGGTACCCCAGGATGTCATGCAAGGTCAGTTGGGCGGCCAAGGCACCGGCCGGCAGCGCCAGAAGAAGTGTCAATAACGCCGGCAAGAGTAACTTTTTCATTTAACCCCCTATAGTTGTGCGTCAATTTCCGTAAACGTGAGATCCACTGTCATTTTCCTTACATCCACACACACAGATTTTCTTCCGACCAAGAAAGAATCTCTTCTGTTGCCCGGCTATGAGCAATAGCCATGCCGGTTATGCCCAATTCGCGGAGAAAATAGGTGCCATCATGGGATCTATTGGTATATCAATCAGATAAAACGATGATCAGCAGGAATGAATCAGAGGGACCGCAAGGTTGGACGGGAAGAGGCCGGCGTTTGTGAAATGGGAGTAGGGTAGTCGATATCCTATTGGGAAGAAAAGGTGCTAGTTTTTGAAGGCACTGTTGGTGAGAACGAAGGCGGCGTTCATTTGGGAAGGGTCAGCGTGGCGCGGACGCCACTCGGGGCGATGTTCTCCAACCGGATACCGCCCTGGTGAAGCTCGGCCACCTCTTTGACCAGGTTCAGGCCGAGACCGGTGCTCTTCTGCCCACTGTCGGGCCGTTGTAGGGAGAAAAACCTGTCGAAGATCTTTTCCAGAGCGTAGGCGGGGATGGACTCGCCGTCGTCTTCCACGACGATGGCGACCTGGTGCTGTGACTCTTTACTATGGATGGCAATGGCGCCTTGCGGCCGGCTGAAGTCCATGGCGTTTTGCACCAGGTTGGCCACGGCCTGGTGCAGCAGGAAGGGGTCGCCGTGCACCTCCAGCTCTGGGTCGATATCCGGGGTGACGGCCAGTTGCTTAGCCGTCAGCAGGGGATGTTTGCTTTCCAGGACCGTCTTGACCAGGGCGTTGATATTGACGCGTCGGCGGTGGGACAACTGCTTCTTGAATTCGAGGTCGGCCAGTTCGAGCATGCGGTCCACGATGGCCTGAATGCGGTCGGCCTCGGTGCGGATGTTGGTCAGGAAGCGCTGTTTGCGGTCGGCCGGCATCTCCTCGCCCAGCAACTCGGCCGCCCCGCGGATGGCTGACAGCGGGCTCTTGACTTCGTGGGTCAGTTTTTGGACATACTGCTC
>JBAQGR010000278.1:0-4937 GCA_049287895.1 Desulfatitalea sp. | reverse complement strand
CGATTACTTTTTGCGCCAAACCAAGCCCTTTTACGAAAGGGGCTGGGGCGCCCGGCTGACCGGCAGCGCCGGACAGGCCTGATCCTTGATTGTTCTTTGACATAGCCGCCGCGAAGCTCGGCGGCGGTATAACGGTTCAAAAGGGGCGCGCGGCACCAACTCGCGGCCATGGCGAATAGCGCCCCTGGAACAGGAGTTTCGGAGATAAACTGCAACGATGGGCGCCAACCCCCACTGGGCACTTACGACTGAAGACCCCACCCCTGATCAGGCACCCATGCGTCTTTAAAGGGAGCATTCGATTGCAGACTTTCGATGACAGGTGCGAGGAAGACAGCTATGTCGGCGATAACTGCAGACAGATCGCCAACCGGAATGTCGGGCTTTGACTTTTTGACAAAGGCTGTCCATTGCACTGTTTTCTGAGGGTCTTCGTAAAAAGCGGGCGTGAACGCAAAGGGTGTTGACGCCGGAAATGTTGTGCGCCGCCGGCTGAAGGTATTCTGCAACGCTTTTCGCAAAACATTCCCCTCGAACGAGAAAAGTCTGGAGAGCAGCCAAATATCATAAAAGTCCTTCATCCGGCTGTTCGCCAGCCCGAGTTTGACCATTGCTTCCACCTTTTCGGCCACCAGAGTATATCGAGGATAGGCTTTCAAGAGCGGTGGGGGAGCATCAAAAAGGGTTGGATATTCGATCTGTTCAGGGGCTGGTGTTATCGCATCCCCAAAGCCGATATCAACCTGGAGATGAATCCTGGCCTGATTGAGCATACCGACCAAGGTGATTCGCACGCCATCGTATTCCTGGTCTTCGCGGATCTCCTCCCCATTCAGGGATTCCGGCAGATAGATCATGCCGTCCCCCTGAAACTCGACGCGGCAGATGTCGCGGAACAAGTCCGCAAGATGTTCGATATCGGCATTGCCGAATCCCAGAAGATCCGCATCCCTGGTGACGCGGTAATTCTGTCCTTTCCAGACCAGAAACAGACTGGCTCCTTTCAGAATGAACCGGTCATTGTGGGGCGAGACGCTGAGCCGGTAAAGGAATCGCTCCATGCCGTAACGGGAGAGCAGAAGATTGAAATCTTCCCTGTTGGTTTTGGCGCGGTTCAGAAGCCGCTGAAAGATTGAATGGGCAACGTTTTTCTTGTTCTGGTTCATACAGTCGCCTCCAGGTATGGGCGCATGATTTTCGACACTCTGTCGATTCCGGCGGCTTCCACCAACTCATCCATGGTGACTTTACGTGAGCGCCATGCCTCGCGGAGTGCTTCGATGGCGACATCGAGACCGACCTTGTTGCGAAACTTGAAGCAATCAGCAACCGTCTTTGCAGGGCTGTAGATTTTAACCGCCACGCCGTTTATTACATACTCTTGAATACCGAACGAATAGGCCGGTCCTGAAACATAGGTCAGGTTAAGCGGTGGGTATTCTACATCAGGCCGCCAAGAGCCTCTCGGGATGGTCAGCCATATCTCATGAGGGATCTGGGTGGTGATCTCGTGGTAGCTCAGGGCGGAAATAAGACAAACGACGGCCTGATGCAGCTTTTTCGCAACCTCCGCCAGAGACGAGTTCTCAGTCACAGGAGCTTCCGGAAGGGTGTAGAGCCCCACGGCGCTCTTATCCAGAAGCCCCTCCTTGTGCATTCGGTACAGGTAGTTTCGCGAAATACCCATCGCCTCAACATCCTCGGCCCGGATAATCCCTTTTGTTCTGGCGAGTTCCAGTATCTGTTGTTGTCGACTCATGGAAGCTCCTTTATGCAAATCCTCTTCAGATATAGACAAGTGAAGAGGATTTGCAACAGATATTTGACAGACATCCCGATGATCCTGCTTACATCAACACAGGTCACAAAAAAATCCGATCACGCCTAAAACTGGAAATATTTCTGGCCAGTTTCAGACCCCAAACCGCACCCTCCGACGCTTTCCATCCCGCTCCGGTAAGTAACCGGCATCGAGCCGGGTTCGACCCACACGGGCCGGATGTGCGGCTGTCGTGGCCGAAACTACCGAGAGGATCACGTGGAAAGCACCGCCCATCAAGACGAACAACCGGAAAGCCTGGACACCACCGGTTTTGTCATCGCGCCGCTGGCCGCAGCGGCCGCGCTCGATTCGGTCGCATTCAGCAAGGTCAACGCCGCCGAGGCGATTCCGGCCACCTGGGAGGAACGTGCCCGCAAGGCCTGGGAATACTACGTCGAGGAGCCGCTGGTGAAGAACTGCGGCAACTCCTGGGGCAACTCCCTGCCCGAAGAGTTACCGGAGGTGGGCGTTTTCGATATGCACAATGAGCCGGCCGAGACGGCCGACTATTTTTTGCACCAAACCAGGCCCTTTTACGAAAGGGGCTGGGGCGCCCGGCTGACCGGCCACCGCGGCCGGGCTTGATCCCGAACCAATTGAAACCATTTGACACGCCGTAATCCATTCTCTACGATGCGCGCTCGTAACCAAGAGTTCCCTCGCGCCCGCTTTCCCGCTGAATTGCTTCACGGTACCGATGGACCGATGCTCACCACTCGCGCCCGGGGCAGTCTAATACCCAACCGTTGGTCGCAATCCCTTGCGGCCCATCTTGGCTTGCGGAGCTGTGGTCCATGGCCATGGATACCCATGCGGTCGAAGCTATCCGGAGTAGTACTTTTTTACGCCCCCTGATTCCGGCGGTGGTGGCCCTGATCGTGGGTATCCTGGCCGGCGGGCAATGGCCGGGCTTCTTCGGGGGGGGCCTGGCGGCGGCCGGACTTCTGGCGCTGGCTGTGCTGTGGTATGCCTTTCACCGCAGAACAGTGCTGGTGCTGCCGTTGCTCTTTTGCGCCCTGTGCGGTTATCTCTCCATCCAGCCCTGGCTGAAAAACCAAATGCCGCCGGACCATGTGGTCCATTATGTCGATCATGGCAAATGGCAAGTGACCGGCGTGGTGGCGGAGCCGCCCGAGGGAGAGGACGGGAAGGGGCACTTTATCCTCGATGCCGCCCAATTGACCCAAGGCGAGCGGCGCATCGCGGTGCGCGGCCAAATCAGGGTCAGCGTGCGCGGGCCGATGGTGGCCTTGGCGCGGGGCGACCGAGTGATACTGAGTGGCCATTTGCGGGCCATTCGCAGCTTTTGCAATTTCGGTGGGTTCGACTATGAGCGCTTCATGGCGTTGCAGGGGGTGCGTGTCCGGCTCTATACCCAGGGTGAGCAGGTGCGGCGCGAAACCAGTGCCCAGGGAGGCTGGCAGGCGCGCTTGGATCGGGTCCGCGCAAGTCTGGGCCAGCGGATGGCCGAAAGTGTGCGTAATCACCCCCCCGCGACGATCCAGCTTCTGGTCGCCTTGACACTGGGAGTGCGCGAGGGTATCTCCGCCGATCTGAACCAGGCCTTCAGCCGCGCCGGCGTCACGCATGTGATCGCCATCTCCGGTTTGAATATCGGCATGGTGGCCATGTGTGCATTTGCTATGTGCATGCGCCTCCTGGTGTGGATTCCGCCGCTCACGCAAAGGGCTTGGGTGCGCAAGAGCGCCGCCGCATTGAGTCTGCTGCCCGTGGTCGGCTATTGCCTGCTGGCTGGGATGTCGCCATCGGTTCAGCGGGCCATGATCATGTGCATGGCCTTTTTGCTGACCTTCTGGATCGGCCGCCGTCACGACATGCTCAATTCGCTGGCGGTGGCGGCCTTGCTCATCCTGATTATTTCGCCCCCCGATGCCTGGAGCATCTCTTTTCAACTCTCTTTCGGCTCGGTGCTGGCTATTATTTTGGGAATGAAGGCGATTCCCATCGCGCGTGCGGATGGTTCCCAGGCCATGGGGCGGCGCTGGGGCCTGCGTTTGGCAGCCTTGGCAGCGGTCTCCATGTGGGCCATCCTGGGCACCACCCCTTTGGTGATGCGCTACTTTAACCAGGTGTGCTGGGTGGGGCCGCTGACCAACCTGGTGGTGGTACCGCTGGCGGGTCTGGTGATTCCGGCCGGCCTGCTGGGGATTGTGTTGGCTCCGTTCAGCAATGCACTGGCCTGGCTCTGTTGGCAGGCGGCGGCCTTTGGCTTGGATGGATTGGTGCTACTGGTCGAAACCGTGGCCCGCTGGCCGTGGGCCGCATCCACCGCGGTCACCCCCAGCCTGTTGGAAATCGGGGTGTTCTATCTGTTGCTGGGGGTGCTCCTTTTTGGGAAAGGGCGTGCTCCGCGGATCATTGGGTTGGCCCTTTGTATTATAGTGGGTGGCGCGGATGCGGCCTATTGGCTCCACCGGCGTTTCGGGACGGAGCGTCTGACCGTCACCGCCGTGGATGTGGGCCAGGGCGGCGCCAACCTGCTTCAGTTGCCCGGCGGCTTTACCGTGTTGATTGACGGCGGCGGTTTCGGCGACAATTCGGCCTTCGATGTGGGTCGCAGCGTGGTGGCGCCCATGCTGTGGCGCCACAAGATCAAAACCATCGACCGGGTGATCCTGTCCCACCCCAACAGCGATCATCTCAATGGGCTTTTGTTTATCCTGAATCATTTTTCCGTGGGCGAGGTGTGGAGCAATCATGAAACGGCGGAGGCCATGGGGTACCGCCAGTGGCGCCAAACCATCGCCGAGCGCGGCATCCGCCATGTGGAGTTTGACCAGTTGCCCCGACACAGCGACCAGAGCGGGGTCACATTTGATATTTTAGGCCCGCCCGACGATTTTCTTCAGCGCCGCGCCGTCGAAAGGTGGCGCGATGAAAACAATAACTCCCTGGTAGTGCGGGTGGCCTGGAAGGAGGTCGCGTTCCTGTTCAGCGGTGATATCATGACGGCCTCCGAGGCGGAACTGGTGGCGCGGCACGGCGCCCAAGGAGTGCAAAGCACGGTGCTTCTGGTGCCTCACCACGGCAGCCGCGGTTCGTCCAGCATCGGTTTCCTGCGGGCAGTGCATCCCCGGGAGAGTATTATTTCGTG
>JBAQGR010000277.1:0-3475 GCA_049287895.1 Desulfatitalea sp. | reverse complement strand
GACATAGCGCGGGTTGGCGCCGTTGCTGTTCATGATGCGGATGGACCAAAACCCCAGGCAGCGTTCCGCGACACACCATTGGTTGGGGTCGGTATTTTCCAGCCAGGCGATGGTTTTGCCGTCGGGCGAATAGTAGGGGTCATAGTCGGCCACGCCATTGTTGGTCAGCCGGGTCGACTGCCCTCCTGAAACCGGAATGGTGTAGATCTCCAGATTGGCTTTGTTCTCGCCGCAATCGCCCGTACAGCGGTTAAAGACGATTCGGCTGCCGTCGGGCGACCAGGAGGGGTCGCAGTTCCAGGTGCCGTCGAAGGTCAGTTGGCGGTAATCGGTGCCTTGATGGTTGGTGACAAACAGATGCACCGCGTCATTGGCAGTGCCGCACATCACCAGTTCATCGCCATTGGGGGACCATTCGGCGTGGGCCTGGATGGACCAGCCGTCGTCTCCCGCGGCGCGCAGGAGGGTTGGATTGGCACCGTCGGCATCTATGACCATCAGATCGGCCAGGGCGTAGTCGCTGTCCTCTCCGGCCGGAGCCCTGTAGTAAAGAATTTTTTGACGATCGGGAGAAATGCGCGGCCACCAATTGTCGTAGGCCGAGTCGTTGGTCAGCTGGCGCAGGTTGGTACCGTCCTGGGCCATAAGATAGATTTCGTAGTTGCCGCTGTAGTTGGATCCCAGCACGAGATCCTGGGAGGAAACGCGCGCGGCGGTCGTTTCGCCACCCTCTGAACCGCTATTGCCGCTCGAGCCGCAAGCGACCACAAGCGCACCCCACAGGCAAGCGCCTAAGAAGAGATTCAGAGCCGATGACTGCAAGCGTTCCAAAATGCCAACCATTTCACACCTTCCACTCGGTGTGCGAAACCGTCATAAATTCTCTTTATACCCGCACTCCCGATTCACGCAAGCAAAAAAGGTGCCTTCGCGTTTGCTGCTTTTTTCCACCAGATAGGGCGAGCCGCACACCGGACAGGCTTTGGCCACCGGTTTGTCCCAGGTGGCGAACTTGCACTCCGGGTAGCGCTTGCAGCCATAGAAAACCTTACCCCGCTTTGATTTTTTCTCGACGATCTCCCCGCCGCACCCTGGCTCCGGGCAGGTCACGCCGAGGCTTTTACCGCTGGAGGCGCCATTGATCGATTCGGTGTGGTTGCACTTGGGAAAGCCGCTGCACGCCAAAAATTCGCCGTATTTACCCCGCTTGATGACCATGGGATTGGCGCAAAGCGGGCACACCTTGTTGGTGGCGGCCTCATGGTTGGGCTCCACGGGCTGGATAAGACCGTGCTCGTCACGCACATAGTCCCGGGAATAGGTGCATTCCGGATAGCCGCTGCACGCCAGGAAATGACCGTTTTTACCCACCTTGATGTGCAAGCGGTGCTGCTGGCAGAGCGGGCAGGTCAGATCGGTGGCGATGCCCACCCCCTTGACGCTGAGCATCTGCGTCTCGGCGGCGGAGAGTCTTTCGTGGAACGGGCCGTAAAAGCTGTTGAGCAGGCTCAAGGCGTCCATTTCGGCGGTTTCCACACGATCCAGGTTATCTTCCATTTTGGCGGTGAACTCCACATCGAAAAGCTCCGGGAAATTGGCCACCAGCAGATCGTTGACGATAAACCCCAGTTCGCTGGGGTGAAAGTAGCCTTTGAGCAGATCCACATACCCCTTATCGCGGATGGTGGAGAGGATGGTAGCGTAGGTGCTCGGCCGGCCGATACCGTTTTCCTCCAGCTCCTTGACCAGCGATGCTTCCGAAAAACGCGGCGGTGGCTGGGTAAAGTGCTGCTTGGGAACCAGCTGTTGCAGGGTCAAACGGTCCCCTTCGGCCAGCGACGGCAGGGGCTGCTCTTTGCGGCTGCTCTCGGCCTCTTCGTCCACGGTCTGGTAAACGGTCATGAAGCCGGGGAATTGCACCGACGAGCCGGTGACGGTCAGGGTGTAGGGACCGGCGTGGATCGATACGCTCTTCTGGTCGATCAGGGCCGGCTGCATCTGCGAGGCCACAAAACGGCGCCAGATCAGCTGGTAGAGGGCCATCTGCTCTTTGCTGAGAAACGACGCCAGCTTTTCGGGTGTATTGTATACCGATGTGGGGCGGATGGCTTCATGGGCATCCTGGACCTTCTTGCGATTTTCGAAAAAGCGCGGACGGTCCAGGGCATAGGCATCCCCATGGACCTCGCGCACCCAGGCGATGGCCTCCTGGGCCGCCTCGGCCGCGATGCGGGTGGAGTCAGTGCGCATGTAGGTGATCAAGCCCACCGGATCGCCGGGCCCCAGGTCGATACCTTCATACAACTGCTGGGCAATGAGCATGGCCTTTTTGGCCGAAAAACGCAGCTTGCGGATCGCCTCCTGTTGCAGCTTGCTGGTGGTAAAAGGCGGCTGGGGATTCTTGCGCACCGTCTTTTTGACCACCGCCGCCACTTGAAATTCGGCCTTCTGAAGCTCCTGGACAATGGCCGTGGCCGCTGCCTCGTCGGGAATCGTGACCTTTTCGCCGTTCTTCTTGACCAGCTTGGCCTCGAAGGGCGGCGGCGCCTGACCTTCCAGCCGGGCCGTGACCGACCAGTACTCTTCGGATATGAATTGATGAATGGACCGTTCGCGCTCGCAGATGATGCGCACGGCCACCGATTGCACCCGGCCGGCGCTCAGACTGCCCTTGACCTTTTTCCACAGTAGTGGCGACACCTGATACCCCACCAGGCGGTCAAGAATGCGCCGGGCTTGCTGGGCCGCGTACTTCTCCTTGTTCAGCGCTTCGGGTTGAGCGATGGCTTTGAGGATGGCGTTTTGGGTCAACTCATGAAACAGCACCCGGTGAAACCGGCGGCCCGGCCGCTTGAGGATCTCGGCCGCATGCCAGGCAATGGCCTCGCCTTCACGATCCGGGTCGGGCGCCAGATAGATGTCCTCGGCATCGCCGGCCGATGATTTGATGGAGGAGACCACCTTCTGTTTGCCGGGGATGGTGCGGTAAAGGGGTTTGAAATTATCTTCGATATCGATGCCGATCTCTTTGGGCGGCAGATCCTTGATGTGGCCCACCGTGGCCACCACGTTATATTCGCTGCCCAGATATTTCTTGATGGTGCGGATCTTGGTTGGAGACTCCACGATAACGAGTGGCTTATCGGACACAATCTACCTCTGTAGTGCTGGTTATTCGTTTATTCAGCGATTCACTTCGCTCGCCGGCCCACTGAAGGGGTCTTCACCGGACCTGCCTCAAGGCTACTTCAAAATTGGCTCCCATGCTAGGGCATGACGGCCCAAATGTAAACCTCAAACGGCCGGAAACTTTTTCCGACCGTTTCAATCTATCGATATAATTGCTTTTCTCAGCAAAAAAACCCAATCTCCCCCATGTGCGCCCCCCCCTTATCCCTTGCACCTTACGAAATTCTTCCCCGGCTCCTGGCGGATGGCCCCCTTGAGCTCCAATAGGGAAAGAGTGCTGCTCAAC
>JBAQGR010000276.1:0-9719 GCA_049287895.1 Desulfatitalea sp. | reverse complement strand
CAGTTTGGCAGTGTGCCCCACAGTGGTTTTGGATTGGGATTCGAGCGCTTGATCATGATGGTGACCGGCATCACCAATATTCGCGACGTGATCCCCTTTCCGCGAACGCCCAAAAGCATCGATTTCTAATTCGTACCGGCGACCTTCGACGCAGGACAATCAACCGCCGCGCAGGCAGCGCAACTTGGCCAGATCCTCGGCATACCCGTACAGATGCAACCCTTTGCTCTCCACAATCATTTCGCCGTCCTGTACGCCGATTTGACCCGCCATATACTCTTTTAAATTTTGGATGCCCGCCAGGTTGGCCGGCAACCCGCCCCACAGATCCCAAGAGCGGAAATAGACATAAAAATGCAAGGCGTTGTCCTGAATACGCGTATCGATGGACCGTAGGCAAGGAGGGTCTATCAGGGTAACATCCGAAGGATGAGCTACCTGCAAGACCATCTGGTTGTTGCGGTGGCCAAATTTTTTATAGGTATCGATGATCCATTCGATTTGGTTCAGGTAGAGCTGCCCCTGCTCTTCAAAGAGGATCTTTCCGTCGATGGGGCGTTTATCGATGATTTCACTATTCCCATTTTGCCACCAGTTTAGTTTGTCGCCACGCAGCGGTACCCGAGTGAGCCGCTCTCCATAGGTGTAGGACTCCCCTGGCTCTTTGTGCCCGGTCATCAGATATTCGATATAGGATCGCCGATACCCTTGGCCCCCATAAATGTAGGCCTCTTCCACGGGGTTGGGGATCCCGCAGCTTGCGGGTATATCGGGAATGAGCGGTTGCGTTCCCGGAAAGCGCACATGTCCCATAAAATAGTCGTACTCCAGGCGGGTCTGCCCGGCATATGATCCCCGATCGATGGTAAAGCGAGATCCGTGATCCAGAATATCGTGAACCGCCTGGAACCATAGATCCGGCAAGTCGCGGGCGTGGATGGTGTGTATATTCATAATGTTATCCTGGTGGCTCAGTAAGGTTTACCAGTTTTCTGTTGACACCCTTTGGATAGTATGAAAAATGGGTGCAGCGCTGACTTTCTCACATCTTCCTATTCCTTCTGCCCACTATTTGATCAGTATGATTTGAGCCGACTTCAAGTTGAAGCACTGTCTTGCTGATTTGTTAAAAAGCGCACCCAATACAGAACCCCTAAGGCTTGGCCGCAGGCCTTAGGGGTTCGCCCTTTTATGGCTTCTATTCGAATTAAACGCCGAGGCTGTATCCGAACAAAAAACCATTCTCAAATATCCAGTGTGCCTACTTCCAACGCATTGTTCTGAATAAATTCCCGGCGCGGCTCCACCTCGTCGCCCATGAGAATCGTGAAAATCTCGTCCGATTCCACGGCATCTTCGACCCTAACCTGCAGCAATATGCGCTTGGCGGGGTTCATGGTGGTTTCCCAGAGTTGTTCCGGGTTCATTTCTCCCAGACCTTTGTAGCGCTGCATATTGATCCCTTTTTTACCCTCTTCGATGAGGTATTTAAGCAGCGCGCCCAACTCTTCAAACACAGCAAGGCTCTTTTCATTTTCATTGCTGAAAATGTTAAAAGGCGGAAAATTGAGTGTCATGATCTGCCGGCCCGCGGCGATACATTTCTGGTATTCGCTGGAGTAGATCAAGCCCCGACCCACCCTTATCGGCGCTTGCGTCTTGCCGCCGGAGGCGCGTATAATCGTTATCTCGAACACCTCTTTTTCCGCGTTCCATTCGGGCGTCTGGGCATCGAATCCTTTTTCCCGCAGGTAGTTGTGCAACTGTTCCATCTGGTTTTGGTTCTGCAAGAAGCTTTTGTCTTCAACGCCGTGTTGCACCAGGATATCGATCAGTTGCGTCGGTATTCCCTGGTTTACCAGTTTAAGGCATAGTTCTAAATACTCGGTGAGATTGCCGGCGAAGAGATAGAGTTGGTGATCGGCCAACTCCTTTTCGTCTTTGCCAACCCTGATTTTGATTTTCTCGCATATTCTTTTCAGAATGAAATCGTAAAACTCTCTTTCATCTTTAAGATATTGCTCGCTTTTGCCTTTTCCGATCCTGAAGAGCGGTGGCTGTGCAATGTACAGAAAACCGTTTTCGATGATTCCCGGCATTTGCCGATAGAAGAAAGTGAGCAGTAAAGTGCGGATATGCGAACCGTCCACATCGGCGTCCGTCATGATGATCACTTTTTTATAGCGAATTTTTTCTATTTCATATTCTTCGCGACCCACACCGGTTCCCAGCACAGTTATGATGTTTTTTATTTCTTCGCTGCGTAGTATCTTGTCGAAGCGTGCCTTTTCTACATTCAAAATCTTGCCTTTGAGCGGTAAAATGGCTTGGAATTTTCGGTCGCGGCCCTGCTTGGCCGAACCGCCGGCCGAATCGCCCTCGACAATGAACAGCTCGCGCAGATTCGGGTCGGATTCCTGGCATTCGGCCAACTTGCCGGGCAGCGTGGCGTCCATCAAAGAACCTTTATTCCGGGCCAGATCGCGCGCCCGTTTGGCTGCATCTCTGGCCCGGGCCGCATCCACTGCCTTGGCGATGATCTTTTTGGCGACCGTGGGATTCTCTTCCAGAAAGGCGCTCAGCTTTTCGTTAACCAGCGATTCGACCTGCCCCTTGACTTCGCTGTTGCCTAATTTGGTCTTGGTCTGGCCTTCGAACTGAGGTGACTTGATCCGCACGCTGACAATGGCCGTCAACCCTTCGCGCACATCATCACCGCTGATTTTGGCGATCAAGTTCTTGGGAACGTTTCCGTTGGTGCCATATTGATTCAGTGCCCGCGTGAGCGCGGCTTTAAAACCGATCAGATGAAAGCCGCCCTCCACCGTGTTGATGTTGTTGGCAAAGGAGAAAAGGTTTTCCTTATACGTGTCGTTATATTGAATCGCCACCTCAATTTGGGTGTCGCCTCTTTCACCTTCTATAAAAATCGGCTTGTGCAGCCCGGTATGCCGTCGGTTCAAATACTCGACAAAAGAGACGATTCCTCCACTGTAAAAGAACTCTTCTTTTTTATCGCTGCGTTCATCTTCAAACTGAATGCGGATGCCTTTATTGAGAAAGGCCAACTCCCTCAACCGGCGGGCAAGTATATCGTAGATGAATTCCACACTATTGAAAATAGTACTGTCCGGTCGAAAGGTAATCTTGGTACCGCGCTTTTCTGTTTTACCGATGACAGTCAATTCGCTGGTTTTCTGACCACACTCGAAGCTTTGTTGATAGACCTGACCCTCTTGATAGATCTCCGCCACCAACAAAGAGGAAAGCGCGTTAACCACCGAAACCCCGACGCCGTGCAATCCGCCAGAGACTTTATAGCTCTCGTTATTGAATTTGCCGCCGGCATGCAGCTTGGTCAGAACGACCTCCACCGCGGGCACCTGTTCGGTTTTATGGATACCCACCGGAATTCCGCGGCCGTTGTCTTCCACGCTGACGCTGTTGTCCACATGAACTTTGACGATAATCTTGTCGCAGTGACCGGCCATGGCTTCGTCGATACTGTTGTCGACCACCTCGTAAACGAGATGATGTAGCCCCGCGACATCCACATTGCCGATATACATCGAAGGTCTCAGACGAACAGGCGCAAGACCTTCCAAAACATCAATACTACTGGCATCGTAAATCTTTTCCATATACTTTTATACTCTCATGGGCATCACTGCGCTCACGTAGGATTTATCTTCGATTCCATCGATGAGGCAGGGTTTGTTGTCACTTATGATATTGAGCATTATTTTTTTATCATCGACGCCGTTGAGCGCCTCGATAAAAAACTTCGGATTGAAGGCCGCCTCGATCTTATCGCCTTGGTATTCGATGGCCATATCTTCCTTGGATTCACCGATATCCGGGTTGGTGGCGTTGATCACCAGCAACCCATCGTCGAAGGTGAAAATGGCGGCTCTATAATTGTCGCTACAGAGGATCGACATTCTTTTGAGCATGTTGTGAAAGAGATCCTTGTCCACCTGAATAGCGTATCCTTGTTCTCTGAAAACGATCTCCTCGTATTTGGGAAATTGTCCTTCCAGCATGCGGATGGCCAACGTCTCGTCGGCCCCCTGGATGATAAAATAACTGCCTTGAACACCGACTTGCACCGCTCCGCTGACGCCTAAAAATTTACTGACTTCATGGAGTCCTTTTTTGGGAACGAGGACGCTCTCACCCGCCGGAACCGTGGCTTCCGCGGGCAACACCAGATCAAATTTGGACAACCGGCTTCCGTCGGTGGATACCATGCGCAGGCGGAAAGGTTGCCCTTGGGTCACCCTTTCGAACAAGGCACCGTTGATATGCGCTTTTTTATCCTCACCAATACCGCTGATTATGATGGATTTGTCGATCATTTTTTTAAGATCAACGGCCGGAACAGCAAACATATCGACTGCTTCGAAGGTGGGTGTTTCAGGAAAATCGTCGGAGTTCATTCCCATCAGATGGTAATGGACTTTCAAATTACCGATGTTGATCCAGCGATTTTCGGTTTCGTCGATGAGAATATCTTCGCTGGGAAACTCCTTTGCTATTTCATAGAGCCTGCGGGCGCTGATGGCAATAGTGCCCGGCGTTTGGACGATGGCCGGAAGGCGGCCCTCAAAACAGGTTTCAAGGTCCGTGGCCGTAAGATGAACATGGGTATCTGAAGCTTTGATCCGAATGCATTCGGTAATGGCCAGGCTGCTGCGCCGACTGGTCAATCCTTGGATTTTGGCCAGAACATCCACGAGGCTGCTTCTGTTGATCGTACACTTCATTTTCTTATCCCTATTCTTTAATTTAAAAGATTAATAATGATGGTAATAGGGGTTGTTCATATGTCTAAAGGCCACTTATCTTACTTATATCGAACAAAAAAAAATAGACGCGGGTGTTGATAACCATACTATTAAATATCAAATAAAAGGGCATTTAACGACACATATTGCAAAGGTGTTGATAAACTAGGAGCTATGAACAATTTATGAACCACACTTATTGATAAAGGCGATTAAGAAAAATACACCTAAACATCCTTTGATGAACTGACCCATTTTTTCATGGAAGGGATGGTGTGCGCACTCCATTTTTCCGATAACCTGAGCTTTATGAATTTCTTAAAGAGAGCGGTAATTAAGAGAAACGGCTTTTCATAGAGATATATTTTTTCGAGAATGATCCCTTCCTTGTCTTCGCTAACTTCCATGGGACCGGTTTCGGGCAGCTTTAAGCTCGAAAAACTTAAATTCTCCCCTTTGATAGCGAACTGCCACTCTACGGTACCGCTCTTATAAATAAGGTGAATGTCGGTAATCAGGGCCCCTTTGCTCAAGGCCAGGAGCGCCTCTTCCAGGCCGGCGGCATCCCCTTTGATCGTGATGTTTTCGCGGCCGTTGGCCAGCCTGTTTTCGAGCACCATGCGGTTGCCCACATCCAGATCCAATAAATCGGGATCGCACGCCCGGATACTTTCCATATCGTTTTCTATGGAAAACCAAAGCCAAGTCAAAAATTCGTTTCCGAGGAAGCGGTAGCGGTTATAGGCAACGGCAATATCGAGCATTGTTCTGGAGTCACGCCTCGTTTTCAACGAATGCCAATTTTTCCAAAGCATCGTGTTGGGCGCTCGACAATGTTTTATCGAACGCGGCCATGGTGTAGGGGATCAAGCGCAGCAGATGCAATCCGAACGATTTAAAAAAAAGAGTTTCTAATTGTTCATTGGCGCTTTTCAAGTTTGAAAAAAACCAGAGCTCTCCTTGTTCATATTGCCAGACCACATCGTAGACGCATGGCGTGGCCGGCATTCTTTGATTCAACCGTTGTACAATCTGCTCCTTGAGTGCCTTTTTCTCATCATTGGATAAAAAGTCGCGCTCCAGAGCCTGCAACCTTTTGGTCGATTCGTCGGCCAGGTGCTTTTGCAACAGTTTGGGAGGAATGGATTTTTTATCGATGCGCAGTGCAAAAACAAAATGGGAACCGATCAGAAAGCGCGAACCTTCAAAATCGGGTGAGAATGGATTCTGGAAACTGGTCCATCCTGCGGCTTGCTCCGATGGCTGACCGTCAATCTCAGTAATGGCATATCGTCTCAGACCATCGCCGACCGTGTCGATAATCGCTTTTTCCAATTGTCCGTCCACACGGTAGCGCGTGGCCGATGTGCTCGCTGAAAGCAGCCCCATGAATCCCCTGAAAAGTACAATATGATGTAGTTTGCTAATTCAAAAACGCCTAAATATAGCTATTATCCCCCGATAAAACAAGCTGTTTTTAATCATGGCGCGGACGTTCCCTGGTGTCTATTTCAGCCAGCCATCGGTTGACATCAGAAAGCGAATCTCTTAGCCTGATCAGTATTTAAGCGAGCAATAAACCTCATACAGATTCGTTTATCCCATGAACCTCATCGCCGATTTTCATATCCACTCCAAATACTCCCGGGCCACTTCCAAGAGCCTGGATTTGGAAAGCCTATATATCGCCGCCCAGATGAAAGGTATCGCCGTCATCGGCACCGGCGATTTTACCCATCCGGCCTGGTGGCAGGAGATCAACGCCAAATTGGTGCCGGCCGAAGAGGGGCTCTTCGCCCTAAGGCCGGAGGTCGCCACGGCGTGCGATGCCAAGGTGCCGCCAGCCTGCCGCGCTCCGGTGCGCTTCATGCTGACTACCGAGATCAGCAACATCTATAAGAAGAACGGTCAGACGCGCAAAAACCACAATTTGATCTTCATGCCCGATCTGGAGACCGCCGGCCGACTCAACCAGCGCCTGGACAAGATCGGCAACATCCGCTCGGACGGCCGTCCGATCCTGGGTCTGGATGCCCGCATCCTGCTGGAACTGGTATTGGAAACGACCGCCCAGGGCTACCTGGTGCCGGCCCATATCTGGACCCCCTGGTTCTCCCTGCTCGGCTCAAAATCGGGTTTTGACAGCGTGGACGAATGTTTCGAAGATTTGAGCAGACACATCTTTGCCCTGGAGACCGGCCTCTCGTCGGACCCGCCCATGAACTGGCGCGTATCCGCGCTGGACCGCTTTACCCTGATCTCCAATTCCGACGCCCACTCGCCGGCCAAGCTGGGCCGCGAGGCCAATCTGTTCGCCACCGAGCTCAGTTATACGGCCATGCGTGCGGCCATGGAGAGCGCGGACCCCGAGCGCTTTCTGGGAACCTTGGAGTTCTTTCCCGAAGAGGGCAAATATCATGTGGACGGCCACCGCGACTGCAACTTCCGCTGCCTGCCCGAAGAGAGTCGAGCGCTGAACGACTGCTGCCCGGTGTGCGCCAAACCCCTTGTATTGGGGGTGCTCCACCGCGTGACCCAGCTGGCCGATCGACCTGACGGCGCGCGAGCGCCCCGGGCACGCGGCTATTCCCGCCTCATTCCGTTGGAGGAGCTGTTGGCCGAGGTGTTCGCGACCTCCGCCCACTCCAAGCGGGTGGCCCAGGCGTATGAGCAACTACTGCGGCGCTACGGCGCCGAGTTTGACATCCTGCGCACTATTCCACGGGAAGAGCTGGACCGCTGCGGCATCGCCCTGCTCGGGGAAGCCATCAGCCGCATGCGCGCGGGACGTATTCTCTTCGAGCCCGGCTATGACGGTGAATTCGGCACGCTGCACATTTTCGATTCGGCCGAGCGCGAAACACTTAAAGGGCAGCGCGCCATATTTACCCTGGATTCTTGCGACGCGCCGCCGCCTATCCCAGCACCTGTGACCCAGGCGGTTGCGCCGCCGCCCCCGCCACAACCGGTGCCGCCCGCTGCGCCGTTCCCACCATCGGTTTGCGCGCTCAACGCCGAACAGCAACGCGTGATCGATCACAGCGCGGGTCCGCTCCTCGTGGTGGCCGGTCCGGGCACCGGCAAGACCCGCACCATCACCGAGCGCATGGCCGCCCTGCTGGTGGCCGGCCAGGCGCCGGCCCACACGATTCTGGCCGTGACCTTCACCAACAAGGCGGCCCAGGAGATGCGCCGGCGTCTATCCGCCCTCGTGGGGCCGGGCGACGCGCTGCCGACCATGGCCACATTTCACGGTCTGTGCCGTCAGCTGCTGCTGGAAAGAGGTGACGCGGCCTATCGGGGCGGCCTCATCGATGACGAGATGCGCGCTGCCATCATGGCCGATGCCCTTCAGCTGGTGGCCGGTCCAGGCGACCTTTCAGTGGCCGCGGCTGTCGCGGGAGTCGTCCAGGCCAAGCAGGCGCTATTGACTCCTGCCGACGACCTCAGCGCGCTGCCGGCCTTTGCCGGCCCTCTGGCCGCGGTGTATGCGGCTTACCAACGGTTGCTGCGCATGCAACACCTGCTCGATTTCGAGGATCTCATCTGCGAGGCTGTGCGCTTATTGGCGTCGGACGAGACCTGGCGTCAGCAGTTGCGTCAGCGCTTTGTCCACATTTTCGTGGACGAGTTTCAGGACATCAACGCGGGCCAATATCGCCTGATCCGCCTGCTGGCATCAGCCCAAGCCGATATCTGCGTGATCGGCGATCCGGATCAGGCCATCTACGGCTTTCGCGGCTCGGATGTGCGTTTCTTCAGCCGGTTCAGCGACGACTATCCCGCGCCAGCCATGGTCCGGCTATCCCGCAACTACCGCTCCACCGAGACCATCCTTGCGGCCTCGCACCAGGTAATCCAGGCGCAGCCCATCGCGCTCGCCGGCGGGTCACGACTGCGCCCCTACTCTCACATCGAGGGCCAAAGGACCATCGCGATCCTGGAGGCGGCCTCTCCACGGGCCGAGGCCGTGGCCATCGGTAAGCGCATCGAAGCGCTGGTGGGCGGCACCGGTTTTCACTCCATCGATTTCGGAAAAGTAGGCCGGGGTAAAAGTGAGCACAGCTTCGCAGATATGGCGGTGCTCTTCCGAACCAGCGATCAGGGGCGGCTCATCGCCGAAGTGTTGACCGAAGCCGGTATTCCGTGCCAGACGGCCGGCCGCCAACTGCAAAGCGAACAGCGCGGCGTGGTCAAGCTGATGGCCCTGCTGCGGGTGCTGGCCGACCAGGGCAGTCATGTGGATCTGAACCGCCTTATCGATCTCACGGCGCCGGGCATCAGCCGGGAGACGCTCAACGGGTTCAAGCGTTGGGCCTATGCCAGCAGCCTGCCCCTCAGCCAGGCCATGCACGCCGCGGTGCGCCTGCCCATTCCGGAAATGTCCACCCCGCGCCAGCAGCGCTTGGTGGCCCTGGTGCGCTTAATCCAGACATTGAAAACCCAATGCGCGGGCCTCACGGTGACCGAGGCCATCACCCGTTGTTTGGTCCAAACCACCCTGAGCGATCAGATCCCGGACGAACCGTTACAGCTCCTGCTTGCCGCCGCGGCGCCCTTTGGCGAGGATCTGCCGGGCTTTCTGGCCGGCCAGGCGCTGCAGAGCGACACCGACCTCTATCGGTCCGAGGCCGAGAAGGTGGCTCTGATGACCATGCATGCCGCCAAGGGGCTGGAGTTCAGCATCGTTTTCGTGGCCGGTTGCGAAACCGGCCTGATTCCTTACCAGCGCCCGGGCGCGGCGGTGGAAGATCCCGACGAGGAGCGCCGGCTTTTCTTCGTGGCCATGACCCGGGCCAAGGCGCAGCTCTACTTCTCCTGGTCCCGCCGGCGAACCATGTTCGGCGCCACCACCGACCGGCAACTGTCGCCGTTCGTGGCCGACATTGAAAAGCATCTGCTCCTGCACAGCGCCGCGCCAGCACCCAAGGC
>JBAQGR010000275.1:0-3180 GCA_049287895.1 Desulfatitalea sp. | reverse complement strand
TTATTCGATGAGGTCGTTGACCCCGCCCATGAGAAAGCGGACCGCGATCTTTCCCACTTCCAGGATCTCTTTGGACCGGCTCTTTTTCTTGCTCTCTTTCCAGAGCAGATAGTGGTAAGCGACCCGTTCGTAGATGCCCACAATGCACACGGCCATCACTTCGGGCGTCATGGCCGCGGCAAAGCGCTTGTTCTCGCTTTGGGCGATGGTTCGAATCGCGTTTTCCACATCGTTGAGCAGGTCACCGAAGATTTTTTTGCGGCACGCCTCGACCTCCGCGCTCTGTCCAACGGTTTCGCGGAACAACAGCGCGACCTTGCCTGGATGGGGAATACAAAAGTTCTCGAAAAATGACAAGCCCGCCTGCTGGAATCCTTCCAACCCGCCGGCGGCCTCCTGGAACTGACGGCCGACCAACTGCCGGATTTGCAGGCCGATGCTCTCGGTCAGCTGGGCCAGCAGGTCATCCTTGTTCTTGAAATAGGAATAGACCGTCCCCACGGATACTTCCGCCAGGTCGGCGATCTCGATGATGGAGGTCTTTTGGTAGCCCTTTTCGGTAAAGAGGGTCTCGGCCGCATTGAGGATGGTCTGGAAGCGCTGCTCCTTCTCGCGCTGCCGCCGGAGCGCACTCCGGGATGGGATCGCTGGGACTGCTTTAGTCATGATGTGTGTCGCAAACTTCCTTTCTGGGGAACGGAGATTGCGACCCGCCATCGGGCAACAGCCCGCGGGGCAGATCGACGACTTTGGCGCGCAGGTACTCTCCCAGGGTCTTGGCCTGGGGATCGCTTCTTCCCGATGCGGCCACACCGTCGCCCAGGATGCCCTTGATGACAAAATTGACCGCCAGCAGATTGGGAAATTCGAAACGTTCGATTTCAAAGGGCGCACCATCGGGCAAGAGCGTTTTGAGCCGCTCCACCGATAAAAAACGCCGCAGAAAAGCGAAGGCGGCCGGTGTTTTGGCCCATACGCTCAGATTGGCATTGCCGCCTTTATCTCCGGAACGGGTGCCGAACAGTCGGCCCAGCGGCATGCGGACCGTGGGACCGTCGTCTTCAGGCGGTACGACCGTTGCCTGGACGGAAGCAACATCGGCACGGCTTGGCGCAGCGACCACGGGTGCAACGTTTACTGCCTGGCCGTCGATATGTACGGTTTGCACTACCTTGTCCGCGGACACCAGGGCCGGCCAGTGCATCACCGCCGGTGTGGCCTTTTCCGGCGGCGCGGTGGCGGAAAATCCCGGGAAGGTGGCCAGGGCCAACTCCACGATGCGGGTGGAGAGCAGGTCGGCCCGCTTCTGGTCCGGGTCCATGACGAACAGGTGCAGATAAGAGAAGGCCTCCTCATTGCTGGGCGGGTCTGCCTTGCCCGAAGCCACGAGGCGTACTTCCGACCGGGCAAAGCGCTGCCGGCCGCCGAGGCTCGCGAACAAAGTCTCGGTGAACACCCGGGCCTTTGCTTCCACATCCAGGCCCGTGAGCACCACGGTCATGGCGTTCTTGTAGCCGGCCACCACATTGAGACACACTTTCAAGGTCGGCGGCGGCGGCGCGCCCGTCGCGCCACTGACGCGCACCCGGTCCGGCCCCTCCTGGCGCAGCTGCACCGTATCGAAACGGGCCGTCACATCGGGGTTGAGATAGTGGGGGGAGGCCACCTCGTAGAGCAACTGGGCGGTCACGGTGCCCACGGAAACCAGCCCGCCGGTACCCGGATGCTTGGTGATGACTGCCGATCCGTCGCTGTAGATCTCGGCGATGGGAAAGCCGATGGCGTGCATGTCGGGAACTTCTTCCATGAAGGAGTAATTGCCGCCCGTGGCCTGGGCGCCGCATTCGATGATATGGCCCGCGGTCACGGCACCGGCCAGCCGGTCCCAGTCGGTGGGCTGCCAGCCGAATTTCCAGGCCGCCGGACCGGTCACCAGGGAGGCGTCGGCCACGCGGCCGGTCACCACGATCTCCGCGCCCCGTGCCAGGGCCTCGGCGATGCCCCAGCCACCGAGATAGGCGTTGGCGGTCATGGGCAAGCCTTGGGCCGCGGCCAAGGGGATTTGTTTGTCCATGTGGGTCAGGGGTTCGCCCTGGGCTTGCAGTTCGGCCAGGCGCGGCAGCAGGTCGTCTCCGGCGACATAGGCAATCTTCGGATGCAGCCCGAGGCGCCCGGCCAGGCCGGCCAGAGCTTCGGCCAGGCCCTGGGGGTTGAGCCCGCCGGCGTTGGAGACCACGCGGATGCCGCGTTCCAGGCAGGTGCCCATGATGCTTTCCATCTGGCGCAAAAAGGTCGGCACATAGCCGCCGGATGGATTCTTCAGCCGCAGCCTGAACAAGATGGCCATGGTCAACTCGGCCAGATAGTCGCCGGTGAGCACGTCGATGGGTCCGCCGGTGACCATCTCCATGGCCGCCGAAAAGCGATCGCCGAAAAAACCGCTGCAATTGGCCACGATCAGCCGGTCTGGTCGTGCGTGCATGTGCCCTCCTCTATGGCCGCCAACTCCACCAGGAGATCGCCCGGCATCACCTTGGCGCCCTCGACCGTGTTCACCGCCGCCACGCGGCCCGCAAAGGGCGCCCCCAGAGTGGTCTCCATCTTCATGGCCGACAGCACCACCAGGGGTTGGCCTTTGGCCACCGCATCGCCGGCCTGGATCAGCACGCGCACCACCACGGCCGGCATGGGCGGCGTCACTGTTTTGGAATGCTGTTGGGCCTCGGCCGAATCCGACGGAAGGCCAGTGGCATCCTCCTGCTCCTGGACCCGGTAGATCTGCCCGTCGATGGCCACCAACGTTCGGCCCTGCTCTTCGAACAGATAGGCCGTCAGCGCGGCTTGACCGATGCGCAGGTGCAGTTGGTGCGACGACACGATATTATAGGCGACCGGGAAGGCGCCGTCGGCCGTGGTGACGGTCCACTGCTCGTCAGCCGCAGCTTCCACCTGAAACGTCATGGGCCGGTCATTGATCCGCAGGGTGTACTCCATGTGCTTTTTCCTTTACTTCCGCCAGTGCCCCAGGGTCTGCCACGGCGTCGGACATTGGTTTACTTCCGCCGCCGGAACCGGTTCCCGCTGGGCGCGCGTCAGCGCACCCACCAGATAGGCGATGCCGGCATGGGCGGCGCGATTGTCCGCGGGCCGCCAGTGGGCCATATGGGTGTCGATGAAACC
>JBAQGR010000274.1:0-5241 GCA_049287895.1 Desulfatitalea sp. | reverse complement strand
TTCCAGTTTTACTACCCGGAGAACTTGGAGGCGTTGGTGCACGCCGGCGCCGATCTGGTGGTGACCAGCCCCTTGTTCGAAGACAATCTGCCCGAGGTGGACGGCCTCTATATCGGCGGCGGGTTTCCTGAAACCCATGCGGCCCGCTTGGCCAAAAATGTCACCTACCGCGAGCAGATCAAACATCTGGCCGATCAGGGCCTGCCCATCTACGCCGAGTGCGGGGGGCTGATGTACCTGGGCCAGGAGTTGGTCCTGGAGGAAGGCACCTTCCCCATGGCCGGCGTTCTGCCGATCTCCTTCGGTTTTTCCAAGCGGCCCCAAGGCCACGGCTACACCGTGGTGCAGGTGGATCGGGCCAACCCTTTCTACGCAATCGGGCAGACCCTCCGGGGCCACGAGTTTCACTACTCCAGTGTCCTGAAGGGGACGGGGGGCGACAGCCTTGCGACCGCCTTTAAAATGGAGCGTGGCAGCGGATTGCTCGACGGCCGCGACGCCTTGTGCCGCCACAACGTGTTGGCCACTTACACTCACATCCATGCCCTGGGCACCCCCCAATGGGCCCCGGCCCTGGTGGCCAAGGCCCGGGAGTATCGCTCCAGCCGGCGGAGCCGGCGCTGAAGGTAGAAAGTTGAAAGTTTCGGCGCCTCGCAATTTTTGCGCTGCTTGACAATCTCACCCTAAAGCATTACTTATCACAGTCAATAACATAGTCATGTGGAGTGGCGCGAAGGAACTGGCCTTACGACCGCCCGGCAACCTGACCATCAAGGTGCCAAATCCAGCCCGCAAGGGAACACATGAGGTCTGTGACGACAACGTGGTTTGACAGACCTCTCTATGGAGAGGTTTTTTTGTCTCTATACCAAGATGGACTTGTAAAAAGTGGCTCGTTGCCTGTTAACGTCATTCCCGCGAAGGCGGGAATCCAGTCTTTTCGAATGGTTCTGGACTCCCGCCTTCGCGGGAGTGACGCCTCGGGGATTCTTTACGAGTCCATCAACCAAGGAGGACTCGCGATGACCGATACCTATAAAGGTTTTGCCACCCAGGCGATTCACGGCGGGCACACGCCGGACAGCGACACCCATTCGCGGGCCGTTCCCCTTTACCAGACCACATCCTACACCTTCGACGACACGGCCCACGCCGCCGATCTCTTTGGCCTGCGCAAGTTCGGCAACATTTATACGCGCATCATGAATCCCACCACCGATGTGTTGGAAAAGCGCGTGGCGGCCCTGGAAGGGGGCGTGGGCGCCCTGGCAGTGGCCTCCGGCCAGGCCGCTGAAACCCTGACCATCCTCACTCTGGCCCAGGCCGGTGACGAGATCGTGGCTTCCACCGACCTGTACGGCGGCACGGTAAGTCTTTTCACCCACACGCTGCCCAAGCTGGGCATCCGTGTGCGTTTTGTGGCGCCCGGCGATTTCAATGGCTGGGAGCGGGCCGTGAACGCCAAGACCAAGGCTTTTTTTGTGGAGAGCATCGGCAACCCCAAACTGGATATCGTGGATCTGGAGAAAATCGCTGCCATCGGCAAATCCCAGGGCGTTCCCCTGGTGGTGGACAACACCGTGACCTCTCCGTACCTGCTGCGGCCCTTCGACCACGGGGCGGCCATCGTGGTCCACTCGGCCACCAAGTTCATCGGTGGTCACGGCACCTCCATCGGCGGCATCATCGTGGATTCGGGCCAGTTCGACTGGGCCGGTTCCGGCCGCTTTGCTTCGTTCCTGGAACCCGACCCGGCCTATCACGGGCTCAAATTCCACGAAGCCTTCGGTAACATGACCTTTATTCTGCGCGCGCGGGTGCTGGGGCTCAGGGATATGGGTGCGGCCATCAGCCCGTTCAACGCCTGGCTCTTGCTGCAAGGGCTGGAGACGTTGGCGTTGCGTATGGAACGGCACAGCGCCAACGGACTGACCGTGGCCCGTTGGCTGGAGAAGCACTCTTGCGTGGCCTGGGTGCGCTATCCGGGCCTTGCTTCAGCGCCGACCCATCCACTCAAAGAGAAGTATTTGCCCAAGGGCCAGGGTGCCCTGGTGGGGTTCGGTATCCGGGGCGGCCAGGCGGCGGCGGTCAAGTTCATCGAAAGCTGCAAGCTTTTCAGCCATCTGGCCAATATCGGCGATGCAAAGAGTCTGGTGATCCATCCGGCTTCGACCACCCACGAGCAGTTGAACGCAGAAGAACGACAAGCCGCAGGCGTGACCCCCGATTTCATCCGGCTTAGCGTGGGCATCGAAGATATCGAAGATATCCTGGCCGACCTGGACCAGGCGCTCAACGCAGGGGTCGGCTGCACGTTATAAACGCAGGGGCGAACTTTATGTTCGCCCGCGGCCTATCGCGATAAAGGGAAACAGGCGACATGGATCGTAACTCGGTCGGTATCGTCACACCGCAAAAATTTACCTTTGGCGGCATGGAAGAACCCATGGTGCTCGAATCGGGTCGCACCCTGGGGCAGGGGCCGGTGGAGATCGTCTATGAGACCTACGGCCAACCCAATGCGGACCGATCCAATGCCATCCTGATCTGCCACGCGCTGTCCGGCGACCACCATGCGGCCGGCTATCATGCCCCCCACGATCCTCAGACCGGCTGGTGGGACGGCATGATCGGTCCCGCCAAGGCGTTCGACACCAGCCAGTACTGGGTGATCTGCTCCAATATCATCGGCGGCTGTAAGGGCTCGACCGGCCCTGGCAGCATCAACCCGGCCAGCGGTCAACCCTATGGTCTGGCGTTTCCCATCGTTACCATCGGCGACATGGTGGAGGCCCAGAAGCGGCTCGTCGACCACCTGGGGATCACCCGGCTTTACAGCATGGCCGGCGGCTCCATGGGCGGGTTCCAGGTGCTGGAGTGGTGTCTGCGCTATCCCCAGATGGTGGGTTCGGCCATCTGCCTTGCCTCGGCCGCGCGGCTGTCGGCCCAGGCCATCGCCTTTAACAGCATCGGGCGCAGCGCCATCACACTCGATCCGGAGTGGAAAGAGGGGCGCTATGAGGGCAAGGGCCCCGAGCACGGATTGGCGACGGCGCGCATGGTAGGCCACATCACCTATCTGTCCGAAATGCTGCTGGACGCCAAATTCGGGCGGCGCTTGCAGTCGGCCACCCGGCTCAGCTACAACTTTACGAGCGAATTCGCCATCGAAAGCTATTTGAACCACAAAGGCAGCGCCTTCACCCAGCGTTTCGACGCCAACAGCTACCTCTACATCACCAAGGCCATGGATTACTTCGACATCAGCCGTTCCTACGGCCCGCTCAAGGAGGCCTTCGCCCAGGTGGCGGCGCGCTGCCTGTTTGTCTCCTACAGCAGCGACTGGCTCTTTCCCACCAGTCAGACCAAGGAGATGGTGCGCGCCCTGCTCTGCAACGGCAAGCCAGTCTCGTTCATCGAAATCGATTCGCCCTATGGGCACGATGCCTTTTTGGTGGAAGAAGAGAAGTTGGCGCGTATGATTTCGGGCTTTCTCACCGGCGTGAATCAGGAGGTGACCGCATGAAGCAGCGCTATGTGGACCGCCTCAGCCGCACGGACCGCGATGTGATTCTCACATTGGTGCCCGAAGGCGTATCGGTGTTGGATTTGGGGTGCGGCGATTGCGGCTTGCTCAGCGAACTGGCCGCCAAACGCAAGATCCGCGGCACGGGCGTGGATATCCGCGGCGATCAATTGATCAACGGCTTGGTCCAGGGCTTCAATGTCTACCAGGGGGATCTGGACGAGGGGTTGGCCGATTTTCCCGACGGTTTGTACGACTATGTGATTTTGAACCAGACCCTCCAGGTGGTCAAAAATCCTCTGCTGGTGCTCACCGAAATGCTGCGCATCGGCCGCTACGGCATCGTGGGCTTTCCCAATTTCGCTCAGTGGCGGTTGCGCGGCGGGCTATTCTTCGGCGGCCGGGCTCCCAAGTCGCCGGCCTTGCCGTTCGAGTGGTATGATACACCCAATATCCGCGTGCTCTCCATTCGCGACTTCTTCGATTACTGCCACCAGCAGGCGATCGCGGTGGTGCAGGAGCGCTACTTGATGGCCGGCCACTGGCTGCGGCATGCGCCCCTGCGTTGGAGCAATCTACTGGCGCACATCGGTCTTTTCGTGATCACCCGGAAATGAAGAGCGGGGCGAAGATTCTCCGAGAAGCATCACTTGACTTTGAACTGTATGCGGGTTTTGGGTTTTTCGGAGTCCACACCGTCGCCGGTTAACGGCTGCACGATATAGAGTCGCGCGCGGTCGATCTTGCCTTGTTCGGCCAGATGGTATTTGGCGATGCCGGCCCTGCTGTAGGCCAGCTCGATCAGATTGTCGTCCGATATGGCGATGGCCGTGATCAGCAGTTTTTCCATTTCAAGGGGTTCGAGTTTTTTCAGTTCGCCCTTTTCGTCTCTGGGTTTGGGGAATTCGGCCGCAGCGAAGGCCTTACGGATCATTTTCTCCTTCTCTTCGGGCGAGATGACAATCTGCTCCAGAGGCAGCGCGCGCTCGTCACGATCGGTCATGCTCTTGAGCTTGGCGGCCTTGAGCTGGCGGTCGAACTGGATCTGGCGCAAGGCGTTACGGTCGGCCTCGGGATCGGCCTCTCCCTGGATCTCCAATTGGAGCGCCGGCCGCTCGGTGAGCGCTTTGGCCAACAGATCGATCTTCTCGATGGCCGGGGCAGACAAACTGTCGGAACCCGGTTCAAAGTCGGCATACTGCAAATCTGCTTGGCTGCCGAACAGGCCGGCGAGCATTTTAAAGGGCGCCGTCACGATATCGCGCACAAGATTGCCCAGCATGGTGAGAACAATGCCGCCGAGGCTGAACTGCGGATTGTTTACATCCCCTTCGACAGGCAGGTCCAGGTTGATATTGCCGTTGGCGTCCTTGAGCAGCGCGAGGGCCAGTTGCACCGG
This sequence comes from Desulfatitalea sp., assembly GCA_049287895.1. Lineage (GTDB taxonomy): Bacteria > Desulfobacterota > Desulfobacteria > Desulfobacterales > Desulfosarcinaceae > Desulfatitalea. The sequence continues at coordinate 316 of JBAQGR010000274.1, read as the reverse complement.
CAAGCGGGTCGCGTCGGGGCTCGCCACCGGCTGTCCCAGCGTGAGTTGGTTGAGAACCACTTTGTTCTGACCGATCAGGTGATCGTTTTCCAGGAAGTACGCCAGTGTCAGCGAGAGTTGGCCCTTGTCCAGTTCGTACCCCAAATACTTCCCCGAGTAGGGCGCAAAGCGACTCAGGTCGATGCCCGTGAAGACAATTTTAAGATCGACAAACGGCTTGGCGAGCAAGGGATTGATCTTGCCGCTGATTTCAAAGGGAATGTTGCGGGCCGAGGTGCCGCGCAAGCGTACATCGGCCCGTTTCTCCTTGATTGCG
>JBAQGR010000273.1:0-3422 GCA_049287895.1 Desulfatitalea sp. | reverse complement strand
GATCTGGACCGCATTGTCGAAGGGGTTTACAAAGTCTTCGACGAACGCACTCTGAAAGTGATCCCCTCCTACGTGCGCAAACTGATCCATTCCATCGTGGAAATTAAAAGAGATTTCAACAGCAGCTATCTGCGGGACCCCATGCTCGTGCGCCAGGCCTTCGAACTGGTGGCCCAAAACTCCTACGGCGATCTGTACAAGAAAATAGTGGACCGCATGGACCGCCATGTGCGCTGGGAAGAGTATGTGGGCGGCATCAAGGACGTCTTCTCGGAGATGACCAACAACTGCCTTTACTATAATGTCGAAGAAGAAAAAGGGGTGGTGCTCAACGGACCGCCCGGCGGCGGCAAGACCTTCCTGGTGCGCACCTGGCTCAGCGAAAACAAGGATGTGCACGACATCGCCACCAGCGCGACCGCGCTGCAGGACCCGGTCAACCCCATCGACGGCGCCGTGGAGAACCTTGAAAAACTTTTCGACATTGCCAAGATGATCGCCCCCACCGTGGTCTTCTTCGACGAAGGCGATGCCCTGGCCCCGCGGCGCAGCGCTTCGGGCGGCTCGCCCACCGACAAGCTGACCAACAAGTTTCTCAACCTGATCGACGGCGAAATCCCCCTGCGCCGCGTCTTCACCGTGCTGACCACCAACCGTTTGGACATCATCGACCCGGCCCTGGTGCGCTCCAAACGGCTCAAAGTGCTGGAAGTCTCCGGCATGATGAGCAAGGAAGATATCCTGGGCATCGTCACCCTCGCGCTGGAACACATCCCGCTGGCCGCCAATCTCTCCATCCAGTCGATCCTGGAAGCGGCCCAGGGGCTGTGCAACACCCCGGCCGACTATGCCGCCTTCGTGGAAAAGGCCAAGGCCCTGCGCAGCACCGAATACGAAGTTCTGCTACGCCTGCGCCAGATGCAAGGCGCCGACCCGGAGAACAAGACCAACTTCGTCAAATTCAACCTCAAAACCCTGATGGGGATCGTCGAAGCCATCGACCTGCCCCCGGCCCTGCGCAATCAGATCAAGGCCAAACCCCTTGGGATTCTCGATCACTACGACGAGATCAGCACTGGTTGCGAGCGCATTCAGGCCCCTGAACACTATCCCCTGACCCGCGTCCATTTGCAGTCGGCCAAGCTGGAGATCTCTCAGAGCCCGATCAAAAAAGGCAAAGTCCAGTTGGATGAATTCCTGGAAGCCGAACTGAGCCAGGAGCCCCAGGTGGGCTTCATCATCGGCGTGGGCGCCAGCGATGTCTCCGGCGTGCTGCGGCCCATCGCCACCAGCTTGACCTACCGGGTCTCGGACCGCAATGTATTGGTCACCGGCGCGGTCTCGTCATCCTCGGCGGCCGCCGCCGAACTGGACATGGCCGTACAGATGACTCAGCAGTCCGCCCAGGAAGCCCTCACCATGGTCAAGAATTACCTGCAGGGACTGGACCCCAAGGTGAGCACGGCCCGCCTGCTGGGCGATTTCCTGGAAGACTACACCATTCACCACCAACTGCTCTCGGCATCGTACAACGTGGGCGGTCCGTCGGCCGGATACGCCCTGGCCATCAACACGCTGTCGGCCCTCATGCTCATCCCGGTCATCAACGATTTCGGGATCACCGGCGCTCCCTGGACCAAAGGGGTCAAGCCCGGCGAAGTGGGCGGTTCGGTCATTATCGGCGGACACAAGAAAAAGGCCGAAAAGGTGCTCACCTATCTGCGCCGCATGTACATGCCCTTGAAGAACTACATGGACCTGGAACAGGATTTCCTCATGGGCTACTGGTCCCAGGACAAGGACGTCCTCGGCGTGACCCATTTCGGCGACCTGATCCCCGAAGTGGTTTGTCTCGATACGGCCTACGAAAAGCGCTTGCGGGAACTCATCCACCTGCGCATCCAGTACAAACTGGCCAAGTACAAAAAAGACGCGCCGCCGCCGGGCGCCAAGGAGCGCATTCTGGCCATCAAGGAGGAGCTGCGCGCCGAAGTGGAGAAGCAGATCCGCGAACGCCTCAAAGCCCTGCGCCACTATCTGCACAGCCCGGTGCGCGACCCGCACCTTTCCCTGACCGAAATCTACCGACGTAGACCCGGCCGGACCGCCGGCTGGACCGAGCCCTTCTTCCGGCTGGTGGACCGCCTCAAAATGCGCAAACCCGCTGGATGGGATGAATAAGGGATTCATAGGCACATTTTGCTAAAAGCTGTGCGCGAATTTAAAGAAAAGAAGACTTTAACTCGACAAGGGCTTTCAGTCCGACTCGCTTCGCTCACGGTTTGAGCCCACTGTTCTGCCCTCAAAAAACCACCAAAATATATCCGCACTTGACGTATTGCCAAATTGTAACTACAATACCAATATGGATTTTGAATGGGATGATACAAAACGCAAATCAAATATAAAAAAACATGGCATAGATTTCATTAAGAATTATTTCAATACGAAAGGCTACCACATATGAAGAAAAAGCATACTTCTCACAAATCCCGGACTGATTGGGACAGTGTGGATAAACTAAGTGATAATGAAATTGATTTTTCTGATAACCCTGAGGTTACGCCCGAAATGTTTGCAAAAGCAATTCTTAGAAAGGGTCTGAAACCTGTAGCACGAAAATGCCAGGTTACCTTACGGATAGATGCGGATGTTTTAACATGGTTTAAAAAACAGGGAACCGGTTATCAAACGCGAATTAACTCGTTGCTTAAGGCTTACAAAGAAGCAAATCAAAATAAATCCGGCAGAACAAGCCGCTTCCCCTGAGCCCAAGGGCCGCGAGGTCCTCGGGCCAGGTGAGCTTTTCGTTATGCCTTCTGGCTGCGGAAAACATTATGCTGAATTTATTACTATCGTTTGTGATAGGCGGCATTACACTCCTATTATTCGGTCTCAACACAGTGTGGTGGTGTTCGGTTTTATTCGTGTTTGTCTTTCTCAAATTGATCATCCCGCACACCGGGATCAGGCTGCAAATCTCACGCCTGCTGATCCTCATTGCAATAGCTTGGATCGAAGGCAATAGTTTTATTTTCCGAATCACGCACTCGGTCCATTGGGATGTACAGGGGATTGAACCTCTCACTACGAAGAGATCTTACTTGGTGGTCAGCAATCATCGTTCATGGGCGGATATCTTCGTTCTTCAGCACGTCTTCAAACACCGCATCCCCTTTCTCAAGTTTTTCATAAAACAAGAGCTGATTTGGGTTCCCTTTCTGGGAGTCGCCTGGTGGGCCTTGGATTTCCCATTCTTAAAACGGTATTCCCGTCCGTATTTGGAAAAACATCCTGAACTGCGTGGCCAAGATATGGCCGCGACTCGCAAATCTTGTGAAAAATTCAAAGGTTTCCCTGTTTCCGTCATGAATTTTTTGGAGGGGACCCGATTTACTTTTCAAAAGCATGAGAAGCAAAAC
>JBAQGR010000272.1:0-1938 GCA_049287895.1 Desulfatitalea sp. | reverse complement strand
ACGGCAACTTCAATGCGATGGCGATATTTTGTTTGAAGATCCCACCATACGAAAAATTGACGAATTTTTTGCAGCACAGAATCTGACTTTGCCGCCCAAGTCGACTTGGCGAACTCTTAACGCAAATGTTTTCATGATAGTCGATGGGAAGCGGATTTTGTTCGAAGATGATGACGCTCTTTTTTACCAACTGAGAAAAGGATCTCCATCAATCGAACTTATTCGTGAAAGGGTGGCCATTTCAATGCTGCCGGATGAAATACATGAAGATGTACATTCGTTTTTTAAAAAGATGGTTCGATGGCTGCAAGATGCGTTCAATGGCGATGAAGAGTGAATTGGATCGATTTCTCACCGGTGTTTGCGCGTTCCGAAGCCGAAATCGAACGCGCCCTCGAGGCCGTCGAGGCCAGCGGGATACCCCTCAAGCTTCTTGATGAAACCGTGGATACGGTCAGCGGCCGTCTCTCGGTCAGCACCATGCATCTTGCCAATCGGTCAAGGCCCATCGCGACACCGGAAGGGATGGCTTCATTGCCCGCGTTCAGTGATCCCGTACCGCTGAACTCAAAAGCCTTGACGCTCCACCGGGCGAAGGGTAGAAGGTAGCCCTTGTGGCAATGGCTGCCGTGATGCGGCCTGAAATCTCAAAGGTTGCGGATTTGAAATTCGATACGATCCTTTGCTTGGTATCAAACACCTGAAGCTTGAAATTTGGATAATATGGAAAAGATCGTACGACGCAAGGCCGGCGACTTTAAAGGCCCCAAACCCGAGATCCTGGCGCCGGCCGGGCAGCGCGACAGCTTTCTGGCGGCCCTGGCGGCCGGGGCCGATGCGGTCTATTGCGGTCTGAAATCCTTTTCGGCGCGCATGGCGGCCAAAAATTTTCTGCCGGCCGAACTGGCGGCGCTGGTTCCCCTGGCCCACGACCAGGGGGCCAAGGTCTATCTGACCGTCAATACATTGATCAAACCGGACGAGTTGTTGCCACTGGGCCGGCAGCTGGACTGGGTCAATCGCCATGCCACGCCGGACGCCCTCATCGTCCAGGACCTGGCGGCCGTAGCCCTGGCCAAGCAGGTGGGCTTCGGCGGCGAGATTCATCTCTCCACTTTGGCCAATGTCACCATGCCCGCGATGCTGCCGCGCCTGGTCAAGACCCTGGGGGTCCAGCGAGTGGTGCTGCCCAGGGAGTTGAACGTCGATGAGATCAAGCTGATGGCCGCGGCCTGCCCGCCCGAGCTGGGGCTGGAGCTGTTCGTGCACGGCGCCCTGTGTTACGGCGTGTCGGGACGCTGCTATTGGAGCAGCCTGCTGGGCGGCAAGAGTGGCCTGCGGGGCCGCTGCGTGCAGCCCTGCCGTCGGCGCTACAGCCATGAGCGCGAAGACAAGCGCTATTTTGCCTGCCAGGATCTGAGCCTGGATGTGCTGGCCAAGGTGCTGGCCGATATTCCCCAGGTGCGCGCCTGGAAGATCGAAGGCCGCAAGAAGGGGCCGCACTACGTTTACTACACCGTGGCTGCTTACAAAATGCTGCGCGACGAGGGCCAGGACCCCCAGGCCAAGCGGTCGGCCGTCGGCCTGTTGGAGCAGGCCCTGGGACGGCCGGGCACCCACTATAATTTCCTGCCCCAGCGGCCACAGAACCCCATCGACACCGCGGCTGATTCCGGATCGGGATTGCTGGTGGGCACGGTGCGGGGCGGCCAGGACAAGCCCTACCTGGAGCCGCGCATGGACCTGCTCGACGGCGACAAACTGCGCCTGGGCTATGAGGACGAAGAGTGGCACCAGGTGATTGACCTGAGCAAGAGCGTGCCCAAAGGCGGCAAGTTCTTCTTTAAAACCGCCAAGGGCCTGGGCGCGGGCAAGGCCACGCCCGTCTTTTTGATCGACCGGCGCGAACCCTATCTGGCCGAGCAGATCGCAAAACTG
>JBAQGR010000271.1:0-8720 GCA_049287895.1 Desulfatitalea sp. | reverse complement strand
GCGGGTTGAGAGTCTGCACGATCTCCACGATATCGACCAGCAATGTGGTGTGGTCGTTGATGATGGTCGACCCCATGATGCCGGTTTGACGAAGGGTGGTGCCGTCAATGTTCAGATTGGCTTCCAGGGCATCCACCGGTCCAATGGCCAGCAACCCAATCTCTCGGCCGGCGACCACAAAGACGATTACCAGCAGATTGCTCTGATCGGCCAAGGGTTGCACCGTGGCCACCTGGTCGATGGAGAAGAGCGGCAGACTGCCGCCGCGGTATTTTATCACCTTTTTGCCGCCGACTTGCTCGATGTCGCTGCGTTTGATCTTTTCGATGCGCTCCACAAGGCTCAGGGGCGCGGCGAACTGCTCGTTTTCGGCGCTGCGGAAGACCAGCAACGATTGTTTATCACGGGCGGCACGGACCGCCTCCCGCTCGGACTCGGCCACCTCGGCCGCCCGGGAAGTGCCTTCCACGGTGGACAAACCGGCCATCTGCGCCAGATTGGACACATCCAGGATCAGCGCCACGCGGCCATCGCCCATGATGGTCGCGCCGGCGTACCCTTTGCATTTCTTCAAATCGCGGCCCAGCGGTTTGACCACGATTTCTTCAGAATCGTGCAAGTTGTCCACTACCAGGCCATACTTCATGGTACCGGTGGAGACCACCACCACGTTCAAGGCGCTGGCCGCATGATAGCGTCGGCCGTTGGAGCGTTCGGGATAGGCTTCATTGTTCTCCTCGGCGTGCTTTTCGTCACAGGCCGCATCTGCCTCTTGCTTGGAAATCATCGGACTTTTTTTGGAGCGTCGATCGGCCAGCGATTTGCGGCGGTCCGATCGGCTATCACCGGTTAGGGGATCGACGAAGATCGGTTCGGCGCCGATGATATCGGCCAGGCGGATCAAGGGCAGCAAATTGCCGCGCAAGCGGACCACATCGGCGTTGCCGACCCGTTCGATGCGACGGTTGACCTGCTCGGCCGGGATACGCAGCAACTCCTCCAGGTTGACCTGGGGAATGGCATAACGCTCGCCACCGGTGACTACGATCTGGCACGGAATGATGGCCAGGGTCAGTGGCAGCTTGATACGAATTGTCGTGCCTCTTCCCGGTTCGGAGTCGATATCGATGAGGCCGCCGAGCTGATCGAGATTGGTTTTGACCACATCCATCCCGACCCCACGGCCGGAGACATCCGTGATTTGATCGGCCGTCGAAAAGCCGGGGAGGAAAATCAGGTTGGTTTTTTCGCGCGGCGACATGACCTTGGCCTGCTCTTCGGTAATGCGGCCTTTCTCCACTGCTTTGGCCGCGATTTTGTTACCGTCCAACCCTTTGCCGTCATCGGAGATTTCGATGTTCACTTGACCGGCCTCATGGTAGGCCCGCAGATAGATTTTGCCCATGGGGTTCTTGCCGGCGCGCTTGCGGACATCCGGTGTTTCAATGCCATGGTCCACGGAATTGCGCACTAAATGGGTCAGCGGATCGCCGATGGCCTCGATGATCGTCTTGTCCAGCTCGACATCCTTGCCTTCCAGGGCAAGATCCACCTGTTTACCTAATGTGCCCGCCAAATCGCGCACGACCCGCGGGAATTTGTTGAACACATTGCCGATGGATTGCATGCGCGTGAGCATGATGGCTTCTTGCAGCTCGGAGGTGATCAGATCGATGCGCTGCCCGGCCACTTCCGAGCCGCGCTTGTCGCTGGACCCTATGGATTGAAGCAATTGGTTGCGGCTCAGCACCAGTTCACCGGCCAGAGTCATCAATTGATCCAGCAGGCTCACATGCACCCGCAAGCTGGTTTCATGTTCGAATTTGGCCGCTTTTTTATCGGTGCCGCATTCGCCTGGGAGGTTGAAGGTTTGAGCGGCTGAAGGCGCCGTTTCTAAGGCCTGTTCCTGATCTTGGTCGTTGAACTCGGCTTCCGCTGCTTCCGGTTCGTCAGCCTGTTCGGCGGCAGCTTCCGCCATAGATTCGGACGTCGATGAATTCAAATCCGCAGGAGCGTCCGAAGTTTCGTTGGCTTCCACTGATGCGCCGGGAGTGGCGCCGATGGCCGGTTCGCCATTCAATTGGTACAAAGACAGGTCCGGACGCATTTCCAGAATCAACTCTTCGCTGATTTCGAAAAGCACATTGATGTCCGCCGGTTTCAAAATAGTGGCAAACAGGAAAATCATGGCAGGCACATCCGGCACCCAGCCGGCGTCCAGCTCGGCGGCAGGCACCAAGGCAAAGTTGGCACACACAATCACGCCGGTCTGCTCCATCTCTTCCATTACGCTCTGGCAGCTCTTGCCCTTTGCCTGAATATGCGTTGCGACCTCCAGTTTGACCAGATAGACGCATTTGCCTTGCTCAAACATGGGCGTCACTTTTTTGGGGTCCAAGGTCAACGCCAAATGGCCATCCGGGAATACCAGCGAAATCGTGTCAGCGCCCGCCGCGGGAACAGGGCTTGGCTGGGGGGCTGCTTTTTTGGGTTTGGCTGCTTTGGTCTTTTTGGGTGCGGCGGCAGCCTTGGACTCGGTCTTGGGTGCGGCTTTGGGGGCCGGAGTGGCGCCTGCTCCCAGGACCGCCTTGAGAGAGCGGACATGATCACTGATATCGATCTCGTTGCTGTTGAGGATATCTTTCATCAGCGCCTTGAGGGCGTCGGCGGCTTTCAGCAGCACATTGATGATGTCCGGGGTGGGAACCATATCCCGGCCGCGGATTTTCCCCAGAATGTTCTCCATCTCGTGGGTCAGATCCTTGATGTTGGTCAACCCCATGAACCCGGCACCTCCTTTAATGGAGTGGGCCGCGCGATAGACCTTATTGACCAGCGCTTCATCGATGTTGGCACCGTTTTCTTCAATCGCCAGCAGGTCGGTTTCAATGTACGCCAGATGCTCCAGGGATTCTTCCAGATACATCTGCAAAGTTTCATCATTTTGAATGGCCATCGGGGGTTCTCCTTATCAAAATCGTATGGACCTCAAACGCGCGGCGCGAGATCAATATCCGGCCTGGCATCGTACATTGGCATCAACTAGATCCGTGAGATCCGTCCACTCCTAACCCTATTTATCCGCAGCATCTTGAAAAACTTTAGATAATTTGTTGCTGGCGGGCCATTGAAACGAAGGACTAATAATGGGGAGGGCAGGGGAGGCGTGTGTTGAGGTGATATCGGATCAGAAGGCCAGCTTGGCTTCCTCGACAGAAGGTTTGGAGGGGATGGCGCTGGTCTCTTTGAATCCCTTGAGGGCTTCCAACTGATTTTGATTGGCCACTAAACAGAGCGCCAATTTGGCCCGCACGCACAGGTTGATCAGGCTGAGAACGGACTGAATCGCCGTCATGCTCAAATTTTCAACAGTGTTCAGGTTGATGATGAGCTTTTTGACTCCGGCAGACTCCATTTGATTGATTTTTTGCTTGACCAGCCCATCGATCTCCGTGGCCTTGTTCCCGGTTATTTTGGCGGGCAGGGAGAGGATGACAATATCGCCGGCCACGGTGAACACTTCGCCGCTTTCGCCCTCAATCTGCCCTGAGGAAAGGTCGATGCGTTCCTTCAAATCTTTGAGGATCAGTTTGACGCGGTCGATGAGTTGTTCTCCCTTGAACGGTTTGACGATGTAGTCCTTGACGCCCATCTTGACGATATTCATCACGTTGTCCCGGCCCGACTCCGCCGTCAGCATGATGACGTTGGTTGCTTTCAACTCGTTGTCCTGCATCAGCTTGCCGAGCATCTCAATACCGGTCATGACCGGCATGGTGATATCCAGAATAATCAGATCGGGTTTGACCTGGGCTGTCAAAGCCAGACCGTCGCGTCCATTTTCGGCCTCGAACAACTCGCATTCATACGGTTTGAAGGCATTCTTGACGATCATGCGGATCGTCCGGCTGTCGTCTACCGTCAATATCTTATGCGCCATGGGTACTCTCCGGATAGTCGTTGAAGCCTGTCGAGCCGTGCTTTCAGCGCGCGCCTCAACAGCTTATGTAGTTCAAATATCGACGCTATTTAAAGGTACTTTAATAAAGAGACGCTTTTTCCGCTTCGAAACTTTTATTTGGATTTTCGAATACGGGTATTATAGATTCATCTAATACACCATCAAAGGATCGAAGGAGTGTGAAGATGCGTTGGCAAACCCAACCCCGAAGCCAGGCTGGACTGAATAGATCGCCGACCGGGCGGCGACGCCGGACCGGAGGCGGCGCTGGGCAGCGCGCCCCGGTCCTGCTGATAGAGAAGAAGTACTACTTTATCGATGCACCGAAGCTGGCTTTGAAGAATTCGCGGTTGAGCCGGGCGATGTTGCTGATGGAGATCTGCTTGGGGCATTCGGCTTCGCATTCGGTTTCGTTGCCGCAGTTGCCAAAGCCCAGGCGATCCATGACGCCCACCATGGCCAGGGCCCGGCGGGCTGTTTCGGGGCGTCCCTGGGGAAGCAGGGCGAACTGGGAGACCTTGGCGCTGACAAAGAGCATGGCCGAAGCATTGGGACAGGCGGCCACACAGGCGCCGCACCCGATGCATTGGGCTGCATCCATGGCCAGTTCGGCCTTGTCTTGGGGCACGGGCAGGGCGTTGGCGTCCTGAGCGCCGCCGGCACTGACCGAAATGAATCCGCCGGCCTGGATGATCTGATCGAAGGCGCTCCGGTCCACGACCAGATCCTTGACCATCTTGAAGGCCATGGCGCGGAACGGCTCGATGGCGATGGTGTCGCCGTCGCTGAAGTGGCGCATGTGCAACTGGCATAAAGTGGTGCCTTTGAGCGCACCGTGGGGACGGCCGTTGATCACCGCGCCGCACATGCCGCAGATGCCTTCGCGGCAGTCGTGGTCAAAGGCAATGGGCTCCTTGCCGGTCAGCGTCAGCTGTTCGTTGACCACATCGAGCATCTCCAGAAACGACATGTCCGTGGAAATATTTTCGGCGCGCAGGGTTTCAAAGCGACCCTTGTTTTGGGGACCATTCTGTCGCCAAACTTTCAGGGTGAGATGGATGCTCTTGCTCACTTGTAGCTCCTTTGCGTAAGATGCACATTTTCGAACGTCAGCGCTTCCTTGTGAAATTCCGGTGCCTTCCCGTCGCCCTTATACTCCCAGGCAGCCACGTGGCAGAACTTTTCGTCATCGCGCAAGGCCTCGTTGTCCGGGGTCTGGTAGGCTTCGTTGAAGTGGCCGCCGCACGACTCCTGGCGGGCCAGGGCGTCGATGAGCATCAGTTCGGCGAACTCCAGGTAATCGGCCACCCGGCCGGCGCGCTCCAGGCTCTGGTTGAGGTCTTTGTCGCTGCCGGGCACGGTGACGTTTTGCCAGAATTCAGCGCGCAATGCCTGGATCAATCCTCGGGCTTTCTCCAGGCCGGCGTTGTTGCGCGACATGCCGCAGTAGTCCCACATGATCAGGCCCAGCTGGCGGTGGAAATCATCAACGGTGCGTTTGCCCCGGATTTTGAGCAGTTGGTCGATGCGGCCGCGCACCGAGCGTTCGCTGGCTTCAAACTCGGCACTGGTGGTGGACGGGTTCTGTTTGGGGCTGCCGGTCAGATATCCGCCGATGGTGTAGGGCAAGACGAAATAGCCGTCGGCCAACCCCTGCATTAAGGCGCTGGCGCCCAGGCGGTTAGCACCGTGGTCGGAGAAGTTGGCTTCGCCGATGACGAACAGGCCGGGGATGTTGCTCATCAGGTTGTAATCCACCCACAAGCCGCCCATGGTGTAGTGCACGGCCGGATAGATCATCATGGGGGTGGTGTAGGGATCGTCGCCGGTGATCTTATCGTACATCTGGAAGAGGTTGCCGTACTTGCGTTCGATCACGTCACGGCCGTCCCGTTTGATGGCGTCGGCAAAGTCAAGATAGACCGCCAGGCCGGTATCGCCCACGCCCTTGCTCGTGTCGCACTGCGCCTTGGCGTTGCGCGAAGCAACGTCGCGCGGCACCAGGTTGCCGAAGCTGGGATATTTGCGCTCCAGGTAGTAATCGCGCTCGCTTTCGGGAATCTGGTGGGGCGGGCGTTTGTCGCCGGCCTTTTGGGGGACCCACACCCGGCCGTCGTTGCGCAGGCTTTCGCTCATCAAGGTGAGCTTGGATTGATAGGTGCCGTGCACCGGTATGCAGGTCGGGTGGATCTGGGTGAAACAAGGGTTGGCAAACAACGCCCCCTTCAGATAGGCGCGGTAGGTGGCCGATACATTGGCGCCCATGGCGTTGGTGGAGAGAAAAAAGACGTTGCCGTAGCCACCCGTGGCCAACACCACGGCATCGGCGCCATGGCGTTCCAATTGGCCGTTGATCAGATTGCGCACCAGGATGCCCTTGGCATGGCCTTTGACCAGGACCACGTCGAGCAGCTCCCGGCGGGGGAACATCGTGACCTTTCCAGCCGCCACCTGGCGCATCAGACTGCTGTAGGCGCCCAGGAGCAGTTGCTGTCCGGTCTGACCCCGGGCGTAGAAGGTGCGCGACACCTGGGCCCCGCCGAACGAGCGGTTGGCCAGCAGCCCGCCGTACTCCCGGGCAAAGGGGATGCCCTGGGCCACGCAGTGGTCGATGATGAGGTTGCTCACCTGGGCCAGGCGATAGACATTGGCTTCGCGTGCCCGGAAGTCGCCGCCTTTGACGGTGTCGTAAAAGAGGCGCCAGATGCTGTCGCCGTCATTGGGATAATTCTTGGCGGCGTTGATGCCGCCCTGGGCCGCGATGCTGTGGGCCCGGCGGGGACTGTCCTGAAAGCAGAAGGCTTTGACGTTGTAACCCAATTCGGCCAGGGTGGCGGCGGCCGAACCGCCAGCCAGGCCGGTGCCCACCACGATGATATCGAATTTACGCTTGTTGGCGGGATTGACCAGTTTGAGGTCGAAACAATGGTGATCCCACTTTTCCGCGATGGGTCCTGTCGGAACTTTGCCGTCCAGCAACATGCGACTTCCTTTCTCTTCTATGCGCTGATGGAAATATAGATGGGCAATAGGCCGAATCCAAAACCAACCAGCAGTGCCAAAAGCACGCTCAGGGTCCGAATCATCGGCATATATTTGGGGTGATTGGCGCCCACGGTCTGAAAGGCACTCCAGAATCCGTGGCTGACATGCACCGCCGCCGCGATCATAGCCGCGACATAAAGGGCGACATAGAGCGGACTGCCGAAGGCCGCGGCGACGATATCGTAAATGGTGGTTTGGCTTTTATCGACGAAATGGAAGTTGATCAGATGGAAGACGACAAAGGCCAGTAATAGGATTCCGGTATAAGGCATGGTGGCTGATCCGAGAGTGCGTCCTCCGGCCCGTTTCTTGAGCTGGTAGCGCTGGGGTCGGGCGCCGAAGTTTTGGTAGAAGAGGGTCAGGCCGGTCAAGATGTGGACGAGCGCCAGCAGCAGCAACCCCCACTCGGCCACAACGAGCAGTACGCCCAGTGAATGTAAGTGGGCGGCATAGCTGTTAAACATGCCTTTGCCGCCGTAGAGGCTCAGGTTGCCGGCCAGGTGGACCGCCAGAAACATACAAAAACAGAGTCCGGTTGCCGCCATCAACAGTTTTTTGCCAATGGACGAGGTCAACGTGTTCGCCAACCAATTCATATCTGCCTCCGCTATTGCTTGCGTTTTGGGGTGCTCGGTCGTCGGTGGTTTTGGCATGCTTCTCGTAGACCGTTGCGCCCTCTTTGGGGTGGTTGCGGATTGCTCTCAACCATCGTTTGACAAAGTATACCCGTTACCCGGTAGTGTATCCGATTCGTTCAAAAGAAATAAGGACTATGGAAGAACATTGTTACTGTCAATAAAAAAGTCTGAGCCACCATTCATCACGCGGCGTGCGCATCAGACTCTGGGCAAGATCTTTGGCCGTCTGGGTTTGCAGACGTTGCGTGACATGGGGCAGCCATGTTTGCGGCGTCTGGTAACCGAGATCTTGCAACGATTTCAAGTCCACGATCAGCGCCAACTGGTCCGCATCCCGAGCCAGCTTGGCTTCCTGGGAGTCGCCTGCGTTGAACTCGTCGAGCAGCGCCTTGATCTGATCGCCGAACGGCAGATCGCCAAGCGCATCGTTGAGCGCGGCCGGCTCGTCGGATTTTACATAGCGTTTTTGGACATAGTTCAGATCACCGATGCGGGCCTCGGGAAGATCGTGAACCAGGCACAGGGTCAGGAGCCGCTCGGCATCAGCGAGGGGCTCCAGCTTCGATAGAATGAAACCGATGAGGGTGGTGGCGTAGACATGCTCGGCCACCGATTCCCGCCCCGCGCCCAGGAATTGGTAACCGCTGCGCGGGATATGCTTCAAAAAAAGGGCTTCAAATATGAATTGGGCAATGCGGGGCATCGATGCTCCTTGTATGGATTGCAGGCCGGCGGAGCCAGGCGACGATGGTCATCGGGGCTCGGACCGCCGCGCCAAGCACCGTTGCCTTCGGTGCGTATCTTATCAAAGGCGCGCGGCGATGTCACCCCATTCATGGGCCGCCGCACGACCGCGATGGATGGTCAATTGTCTTGACACTACCGGTTGGGTTGTATAATTTAGTTCAACGAATAACGGCATCCTCTTTCAGGTAGCTCTAATTAAGAATCGTATTCATTTTTCAAGCAGAGGGGTAATAGAATCTGCAGAGAACAACATCTCGCCAATCAACGTGATTTCCCGGAAACAGCATAAATGGAAAAAGAGTTTGGACGACGGACTACCAGTGTATGGC
>JBAQGR010000270.1:0-5819 GCA_049287895.1 Desulfatitalea sp. | reverse complement strand
CCGCTGAGATGATCGGGCGTTTCGAAAAAGAGCGCGCCTCATGGCCCTCCATCGCCCTGACCACCGACACTTCGATCCTTACCGCCGTGGGCAACGATTATGGTTTTAGCGAGGTTTTCGCCCGGCAGGTACAGGGACTGGGGCGCAAAGGGGATGCCTTGATCGGTATCTCCACCTCCGGCCAATCGGAAAACGTGCTGCGCGCCGTGGCCGCGGCCAAGTCCCAGGGCATGTTCACTTTAGGATTGCTGGGCAAAGACGGCGGGGCGCTCAAGACGCAGGTGGATTGCCCCATCGTGATCGCCAATCAAAACACCGCCCGCATACAGGAAGCCCATATCTTCATCCTTCATTTCTGGGCCATGCGCATCGAACAAACCCTGGCCGTCAAGGCCTGATCCGATTCAGACAGGGAATATCCATGGACGCCAAGAGCATTTCTTTCTCCAATAGCCCCATCCTGGTGATCGGTGATGTGATGCTGGACCGCTACCTGTGGGGCCGGGTACGCCGTATCTCTCCCGAAGCACCGGTGCCCGTGGTGCAACTGCAGCGCACTACCGAAACCCTGGGCGGGGCAGGCAATGTGGCTCTGAACCTGGTGTCGCTGGGGTGTCGCGTGACCGTGGCCGGGGTGTGCGGTGCCGATGCCGCCGCCAAGGAGCTACGGGCGCTATTGACCCAGAAAGGGATTGGCGAAGCGCTGGTGGTGGATGCCGCTCGTCCGACCATCACCAAGACGCGCATCATGGCCCAAAAGCAGCAAATGCTTCGTTTGGACGAAGAAGATACCCATGCCATTGCTCCTGAGGTGGAGCAAAAGCTGCGCGCGGCCATAACTTTGGCTCTGCCGGTGTGCCAGGCGGTGGTGCTGTCGGACTACGGCAAAGGCGTATTGGCCAACGATGCGTTTGTGCAGGAGCTGATCGGTGCCGTCCGCCAGCGGGGTATCCCTGTCTTGGTGGATCCCAAGGGCACCGACTGGCAGCGCTATCGCGGTGCCACCGGCATTACTCCCAACACGGCCGAGTTGGAAGCGGTGGCTGGGGCTGCCCTGGAAGAGGATGAGGCGCGGCTGATCGCAGCGGCCCGGCAGGTGCGTGACCGCTATCGACTGGAGTGGCTTTTGGTCACGCGAGGCGCCCAGGGCATGTGTCTGATCGATACCCAGGACCGACCGGAGCTGATCCCGGCTCAGGCGCGCGAGGTCTACGACGTATCGGGCGCCGGCGACACGGTCATTGCCACCGTGGCGGCCGCGCTGGCCGTGGGTCTGCCCTTGGCGGACGCGGCGCGCGTCGCCAATCTGGCGGCCGGTATCGTCGTGGGCAAACTGGGCACCCAACCGATTCTGGCCTCCGAACTTTCCACCGCTTTGAAATTCAGCTCCCAGCAGCAGTACTACCCCTATTCGGCTGCTAAGATGGCTGCCCTGGATGCGGCTCTGGCCAAAGTGCGGGAGTGGCGTGCTGCCGGCACCAAAATCGTATTTACCAATGGATGTTTCGACCTGCTGCATCCCGGGCACATCAGCCTGCTCTACCAGGCCCGGGCACTCGGCGATCGCCTGGTGATCGGCTTGAACACCGATGCCTCCATCAAACGCTTGAAAGGCAGCGGCCGTCCGATTCTCTCGGAACAGGACCGCGCCGCCATGCTCAGCGCCCTGGAGTGCGTCGATCTGGTGGTGCATTTTGACGAAGACACGCCCGTGCGGCTCATCGAGGCCATTCGGCCCGATATCCTGGTCAAAGGATCGGATTACACGCCCGAAAAGGTGGTGGGCAAGGAGATAGTCGAGTCTTATGGGGGTTGCGTCAAGCTGGTCGATCTGGTCCAGGGCTACAGTACCACCCAGTTGACCCGCAAAGTGATCGCGGAGTCCCAGAAAAAGCAATAACTGTAAAACGCTTGCGCCTATGCAAGCTCTTTCAATAGCTGATCAAAGTAGTCAATCGTCTTTTTAAGCCCGCTTTCCAGCGCTATGGCGGGTTGCCATTGCAGCTCGCGCTGTGCCAGGGTGATATCGGGCTTGCGCTGCCGGGGATCGTCCTGGGGCAGTTCCTTATAGACCAGCTTGGACTTGGAGCCGGTCAGGGCGATCACCTTTTGAGCCAATTCCAGGATGGTAAACTCTCCGGGGTTGCCCATATTGACCGGGCCGGTCAATTCATCCGGCGAGTTCATCAGGCGGATGAGGCCTTCGACCAGGTCGTCCACATAGCAGAAGGAGCGGGTCTGGTTGCCCTGGCCGTAGATAGTGATGGGTTCGCCCTTGAGTGCCTGGACGATGAAATTGGAGACGACCCGGCCGTCGTTGGGGTGCATGCGCGGGCCATAGGTGTTGAAGATGCGCGCTACCTTTATCTTTAGGCGGTTTTGGCGGTGATAGTCGAAAAACAGTGTCTCCGCGCAGCGCTTGCCTTCGTCGTAGCATGAGCGAATCCCGATGGGATTGACGCGGCCCCAGTAGCTTTCCGGCTGGGGGTGCACTTCGGGATCGCCGTAAACTTCACTGGTCGAAGCTTGGAGAATTTTGGCTTTCACGCGCTTGGCCAATCCCAGCATGTTGATGGCTCCATGCACGCTGGTCTTGGTGGTCTGCACCGGGTCGAACTGGTAGTGAATGGGCGAGGCCGGGCAGGCCATGTTGTAGATCTCGTTGACTTCGAGGTAAAGCGGGAAGGTGACGTCGTGACGGATGAACTCGAAGTTGGGCTGGTCCATCAACTGCAGGATGTTGCGCTTGGTCCCCGTAAAGCAGTTGTCCACGCACAGCACGTCGTGGCCCTGGGCCACCAGGCGGTCACATAGGTGTGAGCCTAAAAAACCGCAGCCGCCGGTGACCAGAATTCGCTTGTTCAGATGCATCCCTTGCTCTCCCATCTATGGGTATTGATGTTGTTGGAACATGCAACATATCGTTTTTCTACCCGATAACGATTTCAAAGTCCACCGCATATCGCTGAACCCATTGAAACAACGCCTTGGCGGTTGCACTTTCCTCCGAATTATGGAAAATTACGGGCCATTCACAACTGCCGAGGAGGGCTTATGGCCATCGATCAACACCTGTTGGAGCTCTTGGTTTGTCCGAAATGCAAAGGAGATATCCGTTTGACCTCCGGGGGCAACGGTTTGATCTGCGAGGCATGCCGGCTGGTCTATGAAATCCGGGATGATATTCCCATCATGCTCATCGAGGAGGCCAAACCCCTCGCATGAGCCACCCCGTACCTCCTCCACCGGCCAAGCTGGTTATCGGGATCTTCCTGAGAGAAAAGATGTTGTTGCCGGAGGTGGTGGCCACATTGCGGGCAGAGTTCGGTCCCCTGGACATGGTGAGCCCATGGTTTGCCTTCGATTATACCGACTATTATGCGCCGGAGATGGGCGGGCCTTTGTATCGCCGCATGCTGGTGTTCCACACCCTGATCGCCCAGGAGGCGCTGGCCGCGATCAAGCATTGCACCAATGCCTTGGAGGCCCGGTATACTGCCGAGGGTAAGCGTTGCCTCAATATAGATCCGGGCTATCTGCTCCTGGAGCGGTTCGTGTTGGCGACCGGCAAGAATTTTACCCATCGCATCCATGTCGGCCAAGGCATCTATGCCGATCTGACGCTGATGTTCCAAAAAGGGGAGTACCAGTCATTGCCCTGGACCTATCCCGACTATGCCGCCGCTGACATGCGTGCTTTTTTGGCTCTGGTGCGACGCAAATACGGTGCTGATATTGCGGCCATGCACCAGAGCAACTGACTATAAGTGGTTTCTAAACACAAAGGAATATATCGATGCTCAAGAGCATGACTGCTTATGCATGTGAAGAAATGAGCGACCAGACGCTGACCGTCAGCGTCGAGATGCGCGCCTATAACAGCCGCCATCTGGATATCGCCTTGAGGCTCTCTTCGGGCTATGCCGGTCTGGAAGAGAAAATCAAAGCCCTGATCGCGGCCAAAGCGGTTCGCGGCCGGGTGGAGGTGCGCATCGGGGTCAAAGATGCCTCCGAGAAGGCCTCCGCCTTCGAGGTGGATGCGGTCAGGGCGCGTGCTTTTTGCGCGGCGGCGCGGACCTTGAAAGAGGAGTTGCATCTATCGGGCGATTTGACTCTGGAACAGCTGGTCGTAATGCCCGGTATCATCCAGTCGGCGGAAAATACCCAGGCTGCCGAATTGCACTGGCCGCTCATGGCCGCTTGCCTGACAAGAGTGCTGGAAAGTCTGGACCGCATGCGGCGCAAGGAGGGTGAACATCTGCGCGACGATTTTATCCAGCGGCTCGATTGGATCGAGGCCCAATTGGGGGTGATCGAATCGAGCACGGATGGGTTGCTGGCCCACTACCGGGATCGATTGCACGCCCGGATCGAAGCGCTGACCCAAGGGATCGTCACTTTGGACCCCATGCGCGTTGCCCAGGAAGCGGCGCTTATGGCCGATCGCAGTGATATCTCCGAAGAGATTGTGCGCGCCAGGAGCCACATCGTCCAGTTCCGGGCTGTTTTGCATGGCGATGAACCCGCCGGCCGCAAGCTCAATTTCCTGTTGCAGGAATTCAACAGGGAGTTTAATACCATGGGGTCCAAAGCGAGCCAGGCGGAGGTCGCCCATACGATTGTGGCAGTGAAGGCCGAATTGGAAAAAGTGCGCGAGCAGGTCCAGAACATAGAATAGCGACGTTGAACGCATACCGTGCATCCAGCGGTGCGGCAGAAAAGGGAGCCGGATGGAGAAGAACTTACTCAATATCGGATTTGGTAACACGGTGGTGGCCGAACGCGTGGTGGCCATCGTCTCTCCCAACTCAGCGCCCATGAAGCGGCTCAAAGATGAAGCCCGGGATGAGAAGCATCTGGTCGACGCCACCCACGGTAGGCGGACCCGCTCGATTATTATCATGGACAGCAACCACATCGTACTGTCGGCCATTCAGGCGGAAACCATCTCCCAGCGGTTTGAAACACTGAAAGAGGCGGAAGAGTAAACCATGGTCGCCGCGGGTGCAACGGATGGACAAGACAAGGGTATCCCTGGAGGGCGTCTGTTCGTCGTTTCGGCTCCCTCGGGAGCAGGCAAAACCACCTTGTGCCATGCGGTCCGACGCCATTTCGGCGATTTGGCCTATTCCGTCTCATACACCACGCGTCGGCAGCGGCCGGGCGAGCAGCACGGCAAGGACTATTACTTCATCCCTCCCCAGGAGTTCGAAGAGGGGATCGCCCGAAACCGCTGGGCGGAGTGGGCCCGGGTGCACGGTAATCTCTACGGCACATCGGCCCAGTGGATCGCCGAAACCCTGGCCGACGGCAAAGACATTCTCCTGGATATCGATGTGCAGGGCGCCCGCCAGATGCTGGTGCGTTTCCCCCAGGCGATCACCATCTTCATCCGTCCGCCGTCGATGGCCGTGCTCGAACAACGCCTGACCCACCGGGGTACGGACGACGCCGCCACCCGGGCCATACGCCTGGCCAACGCCAAAGAGGAACTGGCCCAGCAGGCGATCTATCGCCATGTGGTGGTGAATGACGATTTGGACCGGGCCACCGGCGAACTGATCGACCTTTTGACCCACTATCGTTTAATTTAGCACGCGACCAACCCAGGGGCTCCCTATGAGTGTTGCCACAACCTTATTGTATGGCTATCATCCGGTACGCGAAGCTTTGAGAGCCGGACGGCGCAGGATTGGTGCTATCCATCTGGCCGAGGGCAAAGGGATCGTTCGCAGACAAGAGCTGGTGGATCTGGCCGAACAGGCCGGGGCGGCGGTGAACTGGACCACCCCCGAAAAGCTCACGGCCCTGGTCGGCCA
>JBAQGR010000269.1:0-1511 GCA_049287895.1 Desulfatitalea sp. | reverse complement strand
GGTCAGGCCAAGGCCAATCCCGCCATCGCCGGACCTGGCGGAATCACAGCGGAAAAAAGGGGTGAATAGAAGTTTGAGATCCCTTTCGTCTACTCCCAGCCCTTTGTCTCTTACCTCAACAATGAGTTCACTTGAGGCAGTAGCATGGATTTTAACTGGAGAGGAGTTGCCGTATTTTGCTGAATTATCAAGCAGGTTGTCCAGCACGCGTCTTATCAAAACCGGATCAACCTGGATAATCGGCAAATCCGAATCAAGCTCTACCAGAAGTTCCATGTCAGGATAGAGATGATGAAATCGTTGGGCAGACAGCTCAACCAGATCGGTCAGGTGCAGGGGCAATTTTCTTATTACCATCTGCTGGTCGTTTCCGATTTCGAGTCTCACGGCCAGGAGGACATCGTTGACCATTCGGTCGAGTTCCTTGATGTCATCTTCAATGCCGAGCAGATAGGAACGAGTCATTTCCGGGTCTGCGCCTTCGTTTGAGAGTTCCAGAGCAACCTGCATCCTGGCAAGTGGCGATCTGAATTCATGGGAAATAGTGGCCAATATCTCTTTTTCCGAGTGAAGGAGTTTTTCAAGCCGGTCCGCCATATCATCGATAGTGACGGCCAGCAAACCTACTTCATCGCTGCGGCGAAGGCCGGTTCGGGCAGATAGGTTGCCGGAGCCAATCGACTTTGCTGTCTCGCTTATTGCAAGTAAAGGGCGCAGAATAAACCGCGTCAACGGATAGGCAAGAAGCGCCAAAACAAGCATGGCAACACTTAGAATGACAATGAAACGAAGATGCCATTTATCTTTATCGAGCGAAAGAAGCAAATAGGTATCCGACAAGTTTTTACCCGGAAGCGGTATGGACAGTGTTCCTTTGGAGGGAAACTTTCCGTAGGAAAGCTTCTTCTGTTCCTCCGGTGTAAGAGAGGCAGCCGGTGAAGGTCCTGCCTTGGCGAGTGTATTACCGTTGCCATCGTAGACGGCAAGGGATGCCTGCACGCGAGAATACAATGCATCGAGATCTGCCTGAAGCTTAACCGGGTCGCCTTTATCCTGTTCGAATTTATCGGCAATAAGCGAGGATGCTATCTCGGATACCTGGTAATAAGGGGTGGCGATATCCGTGAAATGAAGAATCGCTATCCCGGCAGCGGTAATGGCAAAAAGCAATGCAAGGCCATAGAAATAAATTCGCCAGAACAAAGAGAGATTAGCATGCATCGTTTAATTGTTCACATACAAGAAGATAGCCGACACCTCGAATTGTCTTGATAATTCGGGGGGTACGCGAATCGTCTCCCATTTTCTTTCTAAGCCGCGAGATATGGACGTCTATCGACCTGTCAAAGGCCTCTTCGGCAGTCCCTTTGGCCAGGTCCATCAGTCTTTCCCGATCCAGGACTCTGCCGGAATTTTCCGCCAGGGCATACAGCAGAGCAAATTCATACGAGGTGAGGTCCAGCTTCCGGTTATTGAGAAATGCCTGATGCACGCCGGGATCAATAGTCAAC
>JBAQGR010000268.1:0-7836 GCA_049287895.1 Desulfatitalea sp. | reverse complement strand
CGGCTTTTTTTCGTGCACGATCAGTTGATTGATATCGCGGATGGCTATCAGGACGCGGTTCAGGTGCTGCACGCCCTCTTCGGCGAGCTTGCGCTGGGTGATATCCACGTGGGCGCACACCACGCCCCGGCGGTTGCCGCGCAGCGGCGTAACGCGCATCACGAACCAGCGTTGCCTGTCGGGTGAATGACAGGGATACTCTTGGGTGAAATGCGCTTTTTGAGCTTGCAATACCGCGCGGATACCTTCAGCGGCCTCCCGGGACTCCATGGCCTCCCGGTCTTCGGACGCGACGTTGTCGCAAACCGACAGGTAGTTGGCGCCGACGCCCAGGTCAGCACCGCCGTTTTCCAAGGCAAAGTGTTCCCAGGCTTCATTGACGGCCATGATCACTCCCTGGTCGTCCAGCACGGCGATGTGGGAGGGCAGCGAATTAAGTACATCCCGGGTGAAGGCTTCGTTCTCGCGCAAGGAATTTTCAGCCTGGCGGCGCTTTTGCAGCAGCCGCCACTCGCGCAAGGCACGCTTGATGGTATTGGGAATGGCGCTGAATGTGTCGCTGGACTTGACGACATAGTCCAACGCTCCTGCTTTCATGGCCTCGACCGCCGTATGCTCATCACCGAAGCTGGTCATGATCAGCACCGGAAAAGGGCCGGCTTCGGCCGGCAAGGTCAAAATCTCCAGGGCCGAGCCGTCGGGCAGGTTCAGGTCCACCAGGGCGACATCGGGTCGATGGGCGACCGCCATTTCGCGATATTCCCGCAAGCTGCCCGCCACGTGCAGTTCGGATTCGGTGCCATCCATTTCCAGGGCGCGGCGAATGGCATGGGCATGGGCCATCTCGTCTTCGGCGATCAGAATTCGCAGACAGTGGGGCAGCATGACGCCCTCCTTGCAAATGTCAGTATGGGTATTGGTTCCAGGCCAGCCAGTAACAGCCCAGCGATTTCATCAGCTCGACGAACTTGGAAAAATCCACCGGCTTGACCAGGAAGCTGTTGGCATGATGGTCGTAGGCCTTGAGCATATCCGTCTCGGCGGACGACGTGGTCAGGATCACCACCGGGATGCGTCCCAGGTCAGCATCCGCCTTGATCGTTTGGAGCACCTCCAGGCCGTCGATTTTAGGCAGGCGCAGGTCGAGCAGGATCAGGTTCGGCCGGGGCGCTTGATCGGGGCTGCTAAAAGCTTCCCGCCGATAGAGGTAATCCAGGGCCGCCTGGCCGTCGCTTACATGCATCACGCGGTTGGCCAGGTGACAATCTTCGAAATTGCGCATCACGATCTCGGCATGCGCCGGTTCATCTTCCACCAGTAAAATGATCAGGGGTTCTCCTCGCATATCACTTCTCCTTCGCACGGCTTGATCATCCTGGAATGTTCACGCCAGGGACTACGCCCTTATCTATTGTAAGGGGCGGGGTAGTAAACGCTTCGGGTAGAGTGAAGTAAAAGCAGGTGCCTTGCCCTGCGCCTTGGGATTCCAGCCGGATGGCGCCTTTGTAAAGTTCGACGATGCGTTTGGCCAGGGCCAGACCCAGGCCGGTGCCGCTGCTTTTGGGATCGAGCTTTTGGAACCAGCCGAAAATTTTGGCGTGGTAGCGCGGATCGATGCCCATGCCGTTGTCGCGCACGAAAAAAACTGTTTCCGGGCCGTTCGGGGTGGCGCCGATCTCGATGCACGGGGCGGGCTGATCGCCCATGTACTTGACGGCGTTCTCCACCAGGTTCTGCCAGATCTCCACCAGCCGGGGCCGGTCCCCATGGAGCGTCAAGGCCAGATCCGCAACCTGCACCGTGGTGCCGGTGGTGCTGATGGAGCCGGCCACAGCGTTCAAGGCCTCATCCACCAACGCCCGGAACGCTACCGCCACCGGCGCATTGACCATGCGGCCGATGCGCGACATTTCGAGCAACTCATCGAGCAGGCGGTCCATTTTGTCGGCCGCGCCGCGAATAAAATGAAGATCTTTTTCGATGCGTTCGCTATCGCCCTGAATCAGGTCCTGGACCAGGTAGCCGGCAAAGGTTTTCACCGTCACCAGCGGGCTCTTCAGGTCGTGGGAGATGGTGTAGGTGAATCGCTCCAGCTCGGCGTTCTTGCGCTCCAGCTCTTGTTCGCGCTCCCGCAAGGAGGCTTCGGTGAGCTCGCGTGCGGCCACCTCCCGGGTCAGTTGGTCGCGTGAGACCAAGGTCGTTTTCAACTTATCTTTCATGCGGTCAAAGGATCTGGATAGATGGCCGATCTCGTCCTTTCCGGCGGTGGCGACCGTGTACGCCAAATTGCCCTGGCCGATCTGCTCGGCCCCCTGGACCAGTCGTTGCACCGGGCGAGTGATGGTGCGGGCAAGGCTCCAGCCGGCCAGGGCCGCCAGCAACGTGATGCCCGCGCCGGCCGCGGCCACTTTTTTTCGTAGGGCATATATGGGCGCAAAGGCTTCTTTCTGGTCGATTTCGGTGATCAGACCCAGTTCCCACTCCGCCAGCCACTGGTACGCGCCGATGACGGCCACCCCGCGGTAGTCGTCGTAGAAACCGACCCCCTCGCGCCCCTCCAGAACCGCCCGGACGCCCTCGGTGTGGACCGATTTGCGCAGGGCGTAGTTTTTGCCGAACCTGGGTTCGGTGATGAAGAAATTGAAGGTGTTCACCAGGTAACTGTCCTCGGAAAACTTCAGGCGGCCGCGGGTCTCGAAAATTTTGGACAACGCGGAGAGGTCGACCCGGCCGGCCAGCACCGCGATAAGTCGGCCCTGGGGGTCGCGCAGCGGCGTGCCGATGACCATGGCCGGTTGGCGTAGCGCCATGGAGTAGTAAACGTTTTGGATATGGGGCCCCTTTTGGCCATGGATAAAGTAAGGCGAGGTCTCGTGGAACTTCTCTTCCTGGGTTTCATCTGTGGAAAGGAGCACCTTGCCGTCGCCGGCCCGCAGAATGAACAGTTCGAAAAAATCGCTGCCCTCAATAAACGGTTTAAGATGTCGTTCGATAATTTTTCTGTGCATCGCCAAATGGTCCGGGGCCGCCGGATCATGGGCGGACATGACGTCGGCAAACCCATATTTGAAAAAATAGCTGTTGGCCACCATCTCCAGCAAGAGGGCGTTGCTGCCGATCCAACGATTCAGCTCGGCTCTTTTGTGCATGTTAATCGATTGCAAGTAGTTGATCGTTTCGCGTTCGATGGTAGTGCGGCCGTTTTGGTAGGCCAGGTACCCCACGATCACGATGGGCAGCGTCGACAGCAACAAAAAAAGCAGCGATAGCTTGGCGGCCAGCTTCATGGTTGTGGGTCTCCATAGACTTTGGCCAGGAATTGTGTGCTGTAGATCTTGCTCATATCCAACGGCGACGGGATGATTTTCTGTTCCAACAGCACCCGGTGCATCTCATCCCAATCCGCGGCGCGCATCCAGCCGATGTGGTCCTGGCCGGTATGCACCAGCGGAACGAGGGCCTCCAGCATGGCGGTCTGGAAGACGGAGTCCTTGTCCTGAGCGTACTTCAAGGTTTCCGCCACCGCCATCTCCGGATTGCCGATGGCCTCCCGCCATCCCTGGAGGGTGGCCCTGAGGAAACGGGTCACCAACTCCGGTTTTTGGGCGATCATGGCTTCAGTGGTCGCCAGGGTATCTGAGTAAAAATGCACCCCATAGTCGCCGGGCCAGATCAGGTTGAGCCGCAGCCCCTTTTGACCCATGCGCACGATCCCGCCGGTCAGGTAGGCGGCCGTGACCTCCACGTCGCCCTTGTAAAAATCGACATATTCGGGATCATAAGGCACGAGTCGCACCTGGGAAAGATCCAGGTTGAGTTTTTTCATCAGCGCCTGCAACTGGAACTCCATATCCCGCATTGCCCCGGCGGTGCCCTGGACGGCCAGGCACTTGCCCTTGAAGTCGGCTGGGCGCCGGATGCCCGAATCGGCCATGGCGGCGTAGACCACGGCGCTGCGCCGGTAAATGGCGGCGATGGCCGTAAGGGGGGCGCCCTGGGCGCGCTTGATCAGGATATCTTCAGGCGTAAGCACGCTGAAATCGGCCTGGCCGCCGATCAACGCTTGGGCCAAGTCAATCCCTTGGCCGCCCTCCAGAAAGCGGACCTCCAGGTTTTCAGTGGCATAGTGGCCCTTGGCCTGGGCCACGTAAAAGCCGGCGAATTGGGTTTGATGCTTCCACTTGAGCTGAACGACCACCCGGTCCGCCGGATCTTTGGGCGCCTGTTGGGAGCAGGCCATCACCAGCGCGATCCAAAGGAGCACAAGCCATCGCAACCCCCGTGTGGTTTTCATCTCCGGCCTCCTTTTTTTTCCAATTCTTCATAGGAGAATTTACCCCTCTATCGATCCATCTCGATTGTTGAGAGTGAGCAGGAAACCGTTGCCGAAAGCGGCGAAAGGATATGCGCAGATAATGAGCAGGTGTAGGATTATGACAAATATGATCCTACTATCAGGTGGGAGCGGAATGCAATTTAAAATTGTAACCGGAAGAATGCCCGGTCGCCCGGCGGGACACGCTCCTGGGCGACCGCCGGTCGCCCCTACGGCTGGGCCGCGGCTTGCTGGTGGGGATCGCTCTGTTTGAAGAGCAGGTTCTTGAGCCAGTTGACGCCGAACTTGAGCAGGGCCACGTCGTCGGTTTTGAGCTGTTCGCGCGTGGCCGCATCCACGGGCGTGCGTTGCAGGAAAGTACTTTCGAAGACGAACCGGCGGAATGGATCGATGTTGTAACTGACCATGAAGAACATCTGCTTGGCCTTGTCGGTCAATTTGATATTGGCCGGAAACGAACGTTTGCGCACCACCAGATCGGTCCACTCGGCATTGACCGCGTCGCGCTCTTCCACGGCCTGGTCCTGGCGCCATTCGGCCACCGTCCATTGGCACTCTTCTTCGAATCCCTTGCAATGGGGCTCGTTGATGAAGAAAAAAAAGCCGTCGTCGTCGGCGCCTTCCTTGTGCTGCATGGCGCCCACGCCCAGGGGATAGTAGCGGCAGGCCGTGGGCCGGTCCGCATAGATGATACACCCTTCGTCGCGCACGAAGGGGCAGGAGGATTGTTCATCGTCCAGATGCTTGAGAGTAATCATGGGCAGATCGGTCTTTTCCAGCAGATGGGGCTCGGTATAGATAGCCAGAAACTCGTCCGACGGCAATCCCAAGCGGGTCTTGAGCCGGATCACGTCGTAGGGGGTCAGAATGATATTGATGCCCCGGCAGCACTGGGTGAAACACGACACGCCGGGATGACATTTGAATTGAAAGCGGCTGTTATGGCCGAGCTGCGTTGGAACGATGTGGGCTTCGGTGTTAGGGGGTGTCTGCATGCAACAATCCTTGTTTAATGGCTCACGATGAATGGCGAACGCCGACCATAACCGAGCCCCCCGGGGTTGTCAACCGGTTCGAATCGATTCCAATCGTATCCGTCCATGCGGTGGGAATGGGACCCAGGTATTGTGTGTCAGGCGACCACAAAACGGCCCATCAAAGTTTTGAGCTGTTGGGCCAACTGCAGAAGTTCGTGGGCACTGCGATCCACTTCGAGGCCGCCGTTCGAAAGCTGGCCGGCCTCTTGATCCACCTGGCTGATATCTTGGGCCAAGCTTTCCGAAGTGATGGCGCTTTGGGTGATATGATCGTTGATATAATTCAATCCTTCCGAGGCCTGGCCGACATTGTTGGCGATTTTCCGGGTTCCGGCTGCTTGCGCTTCAATGGCCGTCGATATGGTGCTGATGATATCGCTGACATCATGGATGACTTTGGAGATTTCCGAGATCCGTTCAACAGATCCATTGGTGGCTTGCTGGATGTTTTCAATGCGCGACTTTATTTCATGAGTGGCTTGGGCGGTTTGCTGGGCCAGCTGTTTTATTTCATTGGCCACCACGGCAAAACCGCGGCCCGATTCACCGGCCCGGGCCGCTTCGATGGTGGCGTTCAGGGCCAATAGATTGGTTTGTTCGGATATTTCCGTTATGCTTTCCGTGACCTTGCCGATCTCTTCGGCGGCCTTGCCCAGCAAATGGATCTCCTCGGAGGCCTTGAGGGTTTGCGCAACGGTTTGGGAAGCGATCTGGCGTCCCTTTTCGGCATTGACGGCGATTTCCCGGATGGTGGCATTCATCTCTTCGGCCGACTGAACGATCAAGCCCACGTTGTTGGAGGCTTGCTCCATGGTGCCGGCCACCGACCGGATGCTGGCGCTCATCTCTTCGGTGACGGCCGAGGCCTTATTGGAGCGGCTTTTCATTTGGCCGGCACCGCCCGACAACCGACCGGCCAGGCCGGAAAGATGGACGGAGGAGTGGTTTAGGGCTTCCGTTATCTGGACGACCTGTTGGACCATCTGCTGGATTTTGGCCACGAACAGATTGAACCACTTGGCTTGCTCGCCCAGTTCGTCGCCGCGATCGACCGCCAACCGCCGGGTCAGATCGCCTTCGCCTTCGGCAATATCCCTGAACATGGCGACGATCTTCTGGATCGGTTGGCTGGTTCTGTATCCGGTCAGAATCGAGATGCCGATCCCCAAAATCAAACCAAGGCCCAGGAGCATGCTCAAGCTTCGCAATGCACCGGTTTTTTCGATCTCCACCAGCTTGGCGGTTTCCTGTTTGAAGGTGTTGATCGCAGCCAGATTTTCATCTCTTTGTTTCAGCATGGCGACGGTGATCTGCTGATTGTCGATCCAAAGCCGGACCACCTGCTCGAAGGTGGGGCGGTTGTACTCTTTGAGGGCTTGCTGGATAATCGCCGGGTAGGTTTTCACCTGCGGATCATCGAGGGTTCCAACAACAAAGGACCACTCCTCGAAAGTTCGGCCGACACTCTCCATGGCTGCGTAGACCCGTTGGGCTTCCCGCGTTTCCCCGCGCGCAAAAAAAGTGATTTCATTGAGCCGGGTGGTCATCATCAACGTCAGGAGCTTTTCGGTCAGCGAGAGCAACTCCTGATCATAAGGACTGATGTCGCCTCCTGACGTCAGAGCGCTGCTTTTCTTGGCGTCAAGGGGCACCTTGACCTTTCCGGACAACAGGTTGGTGATACCGTCGTAAGCACTGGTCATGACCTGCTTTAGTTTTTTGATTTCAGTCGTATTGGCGACGACCTTGTCAAAGGCTTGGTTGTAAAGGACGATGCTGGATTCCATTTTTTGAAGATGGTCCAGCAACGGCGTGCCGCCGACCTGCGGTTTGAGCCGGCCGCTCAGCTTAGCGATCTGGCCGAGCGTGGTTCTGAAGGCCTCGGCCTGGATGTCGTTTTGTTCCCGAAGATAGGTATCCTGGTGGCCCTGGGCCATGTAGAGCGATTCCGCCAGTTGGCTCGCGTCATTGAAAAGCGATACTTTTTCAACAATGCCATTGAGCTTGAAGATGCCGAACATGACGCTGAGACCGAAGAGCACCAAGATCGCCACGGAGCCCATGGCGGTCTTCATCCAAAGCGGAGCGTTTTTCAAAGAGATCATCGCGATACGCTTTCAGCTAATCAGCTAAGGGGATCCCATTTTGGGAAAGCCGCCTTGCGACGGCTACCTGCCGGCCGCCTATTCGGTATAGATCCCGGCGCCGACGTATACGTTCTCCTGGCCCATCAGGCATCCCTTGACGTAGGAGGATTTGGGAGAAAAGGCTTGTTCGCCCGGCTTGGGCCAGCGATAATCCACCCAGCCGGCGCCGTTGAAATAAGTGATCCCGTTTTTAGTGGCCTGACCGGCCTGGGTCTTTTCGGTAAAGTCGGCGAAAAAGCGCTTTCCGGTATCGTCCTTGAGGCCGATGAGCACTTTGCCGATCAATTCGGCCTTGATGTGCATCAGGGTTTTGCCC
>JBAQGR010000267.1:0-1782 GCA_049287895.1 Desulfatitalea sp. | reverse complement strand
GGTGAACTCAGCCTTAACATGCAGGTCAAGCTGCTGCGCGTTCTCGACCGGCGTGGCTTTATTCCCATCGGCGGGCATGAAGCGCGCTATGTCGACATCCGTTTCATCGCGGCCACCAACAGAAATCTGCAGGAGCGGGTCCGGCAGGGGCTCATGCGGGAGGATTTTTTTTACCGGATTCATATCCTGCCCGCCCAGCTCCCCCCTCTACGAGATCGTAAAGATGACTTGCCCCTTCTGGTCGAGCATTTCATGAGTGAATTCGGCAAAGATTCCAAACCCCCGCCCCTGACAGGTAAAATCATGGAGGCCATCCAGCGGCACGACTGGCCGGGTAATGTTCGAGAATTGCAGAATGTTCTGCGTCGCTATGTCACCCTGGGTTATTTCACGCTGGAAATATCACAGGAAGGCGGTGCGCACGCTAACGTGCCGATGGCGAATAATTTTTCCAGTCGTAAATCGGATGACCACAGATCCTCTGTTGAACGCTACGAAAAGGATCTCATTGAAGCGAGCCTGACAAAACACCAATGGCATAGGGAGAAAGCCGCTGCCAGCATTGGCATGGCGCGGCGGACGTTTTTCCGGAAGATGAAGAAATTTGGTTTCGACAAGCATGAATGAGATGAGCATGCCATGCAGCAGGATACTATGTCTATGAATTGCCTCTGTCGCCCCTTTCCTTAAAGTACGCGACAACCCCCGGAATGACGGAGATGATAATGATGGCAAAGATCACAAGGGTGAAATTTCTTTTTACTACCGGTATGTTGCCGAAGAAGTAACCCGCAAGGCAAAAGAGGAGAACCCAGCCGACTCCGCCAACAATATTGTAGACGATGAACCGGGCATAGGTCATTTTGCCGATGCCGGCGACAAAGGGGGCAAAGGTCCGCACGATGGGCACAAAGCGGGCTATAATGATTGTTTTACCGCCGTACTTTTCGTAGAAGGCATGGGTTTGGCGCAGGTGGTTTTTGTTGAGGAGTCGCGAACTTTCGCTGGAAAAGACCTTCGGTCCGACAATGGAACCTGCCCAGTAGTTGATTGTATCGCCCAGTACGGCTGCTATGGAAAGAGAAATGGCGAGCCACCCCAGGTCGAGAGCACCTAGGGCCGCGAAGGTTCCGGCGGCAAAGAGAAGCGAGTCCCCCGGCAGAAAGGGGGTGATGACCAGGCCTGTTTCGCAAAAAATGATCAGAAAGAGCAGTAAATGGGTCCAAAAACCATACTGTTGGATGATCTCGGCCAGATGTCGGTCGAGGTGCAAGATAATATCGATGGCGAACTTCACATATTCCATGGTCGGTGATTTTACCTCTTCCTGTTCCCGCTTGGCTTTCCGCCCTTATATCTTTTCCCAGTTCCATTGCCGACAGGTTTTGGCATGAAGAAGGGATCGAAGATCCGCTTAGTTTAAAGCCGACAAGCTGCCAGAAAACAACCCCAGCGTCAACGAAAAGATAGCGATCAGGAACTCTCCGGGGACTTTGCTCCAGGTGATGGGGTGTGGCATCGAAATATCTCTGAAATGTTCCCGCCCGGATCTAAATCCGCAGATCGATCCTTAGGCCGGTGGTATCGGAGGGGGTGGCCAGACCCGGTCGGTTGAGCTTATAGGCCTGGGGGAGATTGCCTTCCGTGGGACTTGTTGATGGAAACTCCGGTGTGTCGGCGGCTGTCTCCGCCACTGAATCGTCGGAAGTCTCGCCAGTGGGTTTTGAACTCTCTTTGGTCTTTTCCGCGCGCGCCCGGCCTTCGACTTGGGCGGCCCGCGCC
>JBAQGR010000266.1:0-3646 GCA_049287895.1 Desulfatitalea sp. | reverse complement strand
CCGGGGGCCGGCCAGACCATCAAGGCGCCGGTAGCCGAGGTGCGCATCAGCCAGGAGCCGTCGTTCTACGAGGCCGTGGCCACCATCAACGCCCGTACGGCCAGCACCATCTCGTCCAAGCTCATGGGCGCCGTTCAGGCGATCCACGTCCATGAAGGGGTGCGGGTGAAAAAAGGCGATCTGTTGATTAGCATCGATCCGCGCACGGTCACGGCCCAGCTCGAACAGGCCCAGGCCGGCCTGCGGGAGGCGCGACGGTCCGAGACCTCGGCCCTCTCGGCCCGGGATGCGGCCGCGGCGGCCTCCCAACTGGCTACCTCCACGCTGGAACGTTACCGTCCGCTGCTCCAGCAAAATTCCGTCTCGCCCCAGGAGTTCGATGAAGTCGAATCCCGAGGTCGCCAGGCTAAGGCCGCTTTGGCCCAGGCCGAAGCCATGATCGAGGCGGCCCGGTCGCGGGTTCAACAGTCCGAGGCCGCTGTCAGCCAAGCCTCCCTGGCCCAACGGGATGCCCAGGTCATCTCACCTTATGACGGCCAGGTGGTGGCGCGCATGGTCGACGAGGGCGATCTGGCCGCGCCGGGAACGCCCCTGCTCACCATCGAGCAGGAGGGTCTCTTCTGCGCCGATCTGCTCTTGCCCGAGCGTTACATCCAGAGCGTCTCCGTGGGCACGGCGGTCAAGGTGAGCGTGCCGGCCCTGGGCGACCTGGAGGCGAGCGGCCAGGTGGGCCGCATCGTTCCGGCAGCCGATGCCCAAAGCCGCAGCTTCGAAGTCAAAGTGGCCATGCCCCAGGGCCTCGATCTGAAATCGGGCATGTTCGCCCGGGTCTTTATCCCCGTGGGCGGCACCGGCGGCCTGCTGGTGCCCACGGCCGCCGTGGTCACCGAAGGCCAGCTTACCGGCCTCTTTATTGTGGACGAGAAGCAGATCGCCCGTTTTCGGCTGGTGCGCACCGGCAAAAATTACGGCGACCGGGTGGAGATCATTTCAGGCCTGATGGAGGGCCAACGCTATATCCCGGCGCTCCCCGAGGGCATTAAAGACGGCATGACGGTGGAGGCTATCTGATGGCGCCAGGAATCGGAACCGCTGGTAAGATCGCCCGCTTTTTCATCGACTCCAAATTGACCCCGCTGGTGATCGTCGCTTCGATCCTGCTGGGCATGGCCGCCGTGGTGGCCCTGCCGCGGGAGGAGGAGCCGCAGATCATCGTGCCCATGATCGACATCTTCGTTCAGATGCCCGGCGCCGATGCTCAGGAGGTGGAGCAGCGCATCACCGGCCCCATGGAACGGTTGCTGTGGGAGATCCCCGGCGTGGAGTATGTCTACACCACCTCCAGTCCGGGCGCGAGCATGGCCGTGGTGCGCTTTTACGTGGGTGAAGATGAAGAGAAGGCCATCGTGCGCTTGCAGTCCAAACTGATGGCCAATTATGACCGCATCCCCTGGGCCGCCTCGCCGCCGTTGATCAAGCCGCGCTACATCGACGACGTTCCCATTCTGGCGCTCACCTTCTGGGGAGAAGATCCGAGTGTGGACCACTACCTGCTGCGCCGGGTGGCCGCCGAGATCGAAACCGAAGTCAAGCGCGAAGCGGATGTCTCCACCACCACGCTCATCGGCGGCAATCCGCGCCAGGTGCGCGTGCTCTTCGATCCCATGCGTCTGGCCTCGGCGGGCATCGATTTGAACCAGGCCGCCTCCATGATCCAAGGGGCCAATCAAGCCTCGCACGCCGGCACCTATCCCTCCCGTGAGGGGGAAGTAACCGTGCATGTGGGCGGTTTTTTGAAGACCCGTGAGGATGTGGAACGCGTGGTGCTGGGCAATACCCACGGCCGACCGGTCTATGTGCAGGATGTGGCCGCGGTCCTGGACGGTTCGGCCGAAGCGGAGCAGTATGTCTTCTTCGGCACCGGTCCGGCCGCCGGCGAGAAGCAAATCGAAAGCCAGGGGCTCTTTCCGGCCGTCACCCTTTCGCTGGCCAAGCGCAAGGGAACCAACGCCACCGATGTGGCCGAGCGCGTGCTGCAGCGCATCGAAAAGGTGCGCGGCAGCAAACTGCCCGGCAACATCCACATGACCGTCACCCGCAACTACGGTGAAACCGCCGCCGATAAATCCAACGAACTGCTCTATCACATGGCCATTGCCGTGATATCGGTCACGCTGCTGATCGGACTGACCCTGGGCATCCGGGAGTCGGGCGTGGTGGCCCTGGCTATCCCGGTCACCCTGGCCCTGACCATGTCCATTTTTTACTTCTATGGCTACACGCTGAACCGCATCACGCTCTTTGCCCTGATCTTCTCCATCGGTATTCTGGTGGACGACGCCATCGTGGTGGTAGAGAATGTGGTGCGCCACCTGCGCCTGCCGGAGAACCAGGGCCGCAACCGGTTCACGGTGACCATCGAGGCGGTGGACGAAGTGGGCAACCCCACCATTTTAGCTACGTTGACGGTCATCGGCGCTATTTTGCCCATGGCCTTCGTGGGCGGACTGATGGGACCCTACATGCGCCCCATTCCGGTGGGCGCTTCGGCGGCCATGGTGTTTTCGCTCATCGTGGCCTTCATTGTCACGCCGTGGGCCTCGGTGCGCCTGCTGCGATCCAGCGGCGGCCATCACGAGCACGGCCCGGAGGATTGGAGCACCCGGCTCTACCGCCGGGTGATGGTCCCCTTGCTCCATAACGCACGTCAGCGCCATCTCTTTCTGGCCGGCGTGGTGGGATTGCTGCTGATCGCCTGCGCCATGGTAGCCTTTGGCTGGGTGCAGGTGAAAATGCTGCCCTTCGACAACAAGAGCGAGTTTCAGGTGATCATCGACATGCCCGAGACGGCCACCCTGGAAACCACGGCCGCCGCGGCCCGCCAGATGGCCGAGTACCTGGCCACGGTCAATGAGGTCACCGACTACCAGATTCACGTGGGTGCCAGCGGTCCGTTCAACTTCAACGGGCTGGTGCGCCATTACTTCCTGCGCCGGGCGCCCTACCAAGCCGATATCCAGGTCAACCTGGCCGGCAAAAGCCGCCGGGCCCAGCAAAGCCATGCCATCGCCAAACGGGTGCGCCCGCCCCTGGTGGAGATCGCCGAACGCTACGGTGCGCGCATCAAGGTGGCCGAGGTTCCGCCCGGACCACCGGTGCTCGCCACCCTGGTGGCCGAAGTATACGGCCCCGATTACGATCGCCAGCGCGAGCTGGCCGCCCAGATCATGCGCATCTTCGAAGAGACCGAAGGGGTGGTGGATGTGGATTGGTTCATGGAAGAAGAGTACCCCCACTATCAACTGACCATCGATAGCGAACAGGCCGCCCTGCACGGTATCAGCGTCATGCAGATCGCCGAAACGCTCCAACTGGCCCTGGCCGGCCGCCAAGTGGGGCTGCTGCACCAATCCAGGGAGCGCGAGGATGTGCCGGTGATCGTGCGCCTGCCCCTGGCCGAGCGCGCCGATATCCAGCGCTTGCAGGCCCTCAAGATGCGCTCGGCCGGCGGCGAGCTGGTGCCTTTGTCTTCCCTGGTGCAGGCCGCAAAGACCTCCGCTGACAAGAGCATCTACCATAAGAACCTGATGCCCGTGGTGTATGTGCTGGCCGACGTGGCCGGCGCCAGGGAGAGCCCGGTCTATGC
>JBAQGR010000265.1:0-3248 GCA_049287895.1 Desulfatitalea sp. | reverse complement strand
CATCTGGTCACGGCGTTCACGCAAACCATCCGCGAGATAGGCCCGAACCCGTTGCGTCGCGGTAGCAAGGCCGCTGGCACCTGAACGCAAACCGATCGGTGTTATTGCCGACCCAAAAGGCTCGGCACGCAGTGGAAGATATGGGGAGTATGCTATGAAAAATTTCAAAAACCTGATCGAGGAGGTTATCACACCTCGGCATTGCCATCGCTGCGGCGGGTGTGTGGCGTTCTGCACGGCCATCCAGTTCAACGCGCTGGAATTGGATGCGGACGGCAAACCGCGCTTCAAGGACGAGCAAAAGTGCACGGAGTGCGGCCTTTGCTACGAGATCTGTCCGGAGAGCGACGACATCCGCGAAGAGACCAAACGCCGGGTGGGCTGGATTGCGCCCATGGGGCGGGTCGTAGATATCGCCATGGCCCGGGCCAGAGACCCTGTCATTATCCGCAATGCCAGAGACGGCGGGGTGGTCACCGCGTTGCTGTTGCATCTTTTCGACCATGGACGCATCGACGGCGCCCTGGTGACCCGACGCGTGGGACCCTTTACCTGCCAGCCCTGGTTGGCCCTGACCCGTCGGGAGATCATCGAGGCCGGCGGATTCCACTTCGACGCTTCGGCCGGTGTGCCGCTGGTCGGCTTGAGGTACGCGGCCTATCCTCCCTATCTGGAGCTGATGGCCCCTTTGGCGAAAAAAGGGTTGAACCGCATCGCCTTTGTCGGCCGCCCCTGCCAAATTGAAACCATGCGCCGCATGGAGACCTTGGGCGTGGTTCCCTCCGACGCCATCAAGTACTATGTGGGGCTTTTTTGCATGGGCAACTTTCGATTCGGTGAAAAAGAACAAGCAGCCATCGAGAAAATCGGTGGCTTCAAGTGGGAAGATGTCAGAAAAGTCAATTTCAAGGAAAGCCTCCAAATCCATCTCAAAAACAGCGAGATCAAAACCATTGATTTCGCCACGCTGGACTATATCAAGCGGTATGCCTGCCGCTTCTGCGGCGATTATGCGGCCGAGTTCGCCGACATCGCCTGCGGTGGTATCGGCGCAACCGAGGGGTGGACCCATGTGATCATCCGCACACCGGTGGGCAAAACCATCTTTACAGATACGGCTGAAGAACGATTGGAGCTGTTCGCGGATCATCGCGACCGCGAATTTCTACCGCGAATGCTGGGCAAGGTGCGCGATATGTCCAGCGCCAAAAAGAGCCGGGCGCGGCAGTACCGCGAAAGCGTGGGGAACCAGCTTGGCAACGAAAAGCAGGAGGCGCGTGGATGAGTGTCAAAGTCGCTTCGCAACGGTTGGCGGTGGCCGTACGACCGGACGCGCTGAAGCTTAGAAATCGACGACCGGCGTCAAAGCCACGGGTGGATAGATCTGACCATGACACGGTGGCATGGAATTATAAACCCAATCGATGTCGACCACACCTAAGCGGGCCATGCGATAACGCCGGATGCCGTCGAAACGACCGCGCACAAGCACATCCTCCATTTTCATGGTCAGTCCGAACAGGGCCACCGTACTGCCTTGCGGAATCCGCGCCAGCAGCTCGCCATAGGGGCGCATGGCAAATACCAGCCGCCGGCTGTCGGCCGCCTGGCATTGGACAACCGGAAGGATCACGGGATATCCGTCGTCAGCCACATAGGCGAGAAACTTCAAGGCATCCAGGCGATTGAAAAGCGCTTGGGCAAACGGTTTGAGAATCGCCTCGCCGCCGGTGCCGACGGCCGCCCCTTTGGCCAGGCGCGTCCAGAGCGCGCTTCGGGTGATCGCGCCCACGGGCAGCGCCTGTCGCGGGGTCGTTGCAATCAGATCCAGATAATGGACAGTGTGAATGCCGAAGTAGGCATTGTAGCGAAACATGGGCAGATCGTTGTACTGCTCGTACTCCGGCCCCTCCCGCCGCAAATGGGTCCATTGCGCCGTGCCGCGCCACCAGTGGCGATCCATGGTCATGATCAGAAATCCCACGCGATGGTTGTCCTGCATATGGGTCTTGCTCAGGCCTTTGCAGAACTCTCCCAGGGTGAGTTGCGCGGGCGTGGCGGCCCGCAACGAAGTAATCAAAGAGAGATGGGGCAACCCTCGCGGGTTGATGGTAGCCACCAGACCGATTTTTTCGGCCGGCGCAAAGGCTGCCATCTCCTGATCATTGAAGCGACGTCCGGGTTGCATGCTCAGCTTCCCTCCCTGCGTGTCGCGCCGCTCCACTGCACGATGGACGGATCGACGCCCGATTTCCGGGCAACGTCGGCCAGTCGTTCCATCCGGGATGGCGTTACCAGTTCGCAATCCGCATAAGGCCAAGGTAAATTCAACCGGCGGTATTTATCCGCGCACAGGTTGTTGAAGGCGCACAGTTCCCAGCGGCCCACAGCGCCGTTTAAGCGTGTGGCGATAAAACGACCGATGCCGCTGATATTCTCTTCGCGGTCCGTGGCCTGGGGGATGATCGGCGTACGGATCCACAATTGCCCATCATTTGCGCGGGAACCCAGCCATTGCGCCGCATGGACCGCGTTGTCCAGGATCGTTTGGTTCGAATGCCCGGTAAAAGCGCGGTGCCGCTCCGAATTGATCTCTTTGAGATCGAAGAGCACGAGCATCGCACCTGGCAGCAGCAGATCCAACACGCTGCGAGCATACATGCCGCAGGTATCCAGCGCCGTATGGATCCCCTCTTCCCGCAGTCGCCGCATGAAGAGCGCTGCAAAGCGCGCCTGGAGGCCGGGTTCGCCGCCGGAAAGGGTGACCCCGCCGCCCGATGCCTTAAAATAGGCACGATCTTTCAATACTTCCGCCAGCAAATCATCCAGACGCCACTCTTGCCCAAGCCGTTCCAAGGCCATGGACGGACACGCTTCGGCACACTCGCCGCAACCCCGGCAAGCCTGCCGGTCCATCTGCACCCCATCGGAGGTAAGCCGCAAGGTCCCTTCGGAGCAATGGGCCAAGCAGGTGCCGCACCCGAGGCAGCGCGTTTCGATCCAGTGCACCTGGGGATGGGAAGAGATGCTCTCCGGGTTATGACACCATCGGCATTCGAGGCTGCACCCCTTGAAGAATATGGTGGTGCGAATGCCCGGCCCGTCTTCGGTGGACATGCGCTGGATTTGAAGAATATGCGCCGTCGCCGGTTCTTCTATGTTCTTTATGGCCATAACCGATTCATCCAGGACTAATGCGCGCAATGCGTGACGCGCTGAATGATCTCGTTCTGCAGCTCTTTGCCGAC
>JBAQGR010000264.1:0-6481 GCA_049287895.1 Desulfatitalea sp. | reverse complement strand
GGCGAAAAAGGGGATGCCGATCAGGGAAGTTAAAATGCCGATGGGAATTTCCGCGGCAAATGCCAGGCGCGCGATGTTGTCGGCGATCAAAAGATAGGTGGCGCCGAGGAGGGCGCACGCCGGCAGCAGCATGCGGTTGTCCGGCCCGACCAGCATGCGGGCGATATGCGGAATCAACAGGCCCACCCAGCCGATGACACCGCCCATCACCACGGTCAGCGCGCTGATCACGGTGGCCAGGAAGATGAACAGCAGGCGCAGGCAGCGCACATGGACACCCAAGGCGCGCGCTTCTTCGTCGCCCATGCTCAAGGCATTCAGATAGCTGGAAAGCAGCAGCAGGATCAAAATGCCGATGACGATCGGAACCGAGGCGGCCAGAACCGTCACGCGGTCCACGGCCGAAAGGCCGCCCATGAGCCAGTAGACGATGGCCGGCAACTGTTCGTAGGGGTCGGCCAGATATTTGACCACCGACAGCAGCGAAGTAAATAGAGTGCCACTGACGATGCCGCCCAGAATAAGCATCAGCAACCGGTCGGCGCGGTGCAGCGCCGATAGGCCCACCGCCGCTGAAACGGCGATCAAGCCAAAGGAGAAAGCGCTGAGTTGGACGACGAACCAGCTCCTGGCCAGAAGCATGCCCACGGCGGCGCCGAAGGAGGCGCCGGCCAGCACGCCCAGGAGCCCCGGCGACACCAGCGGGTTGATGAACATGGATTGAAAGACCGCGCCGGCCACTGAAAGGGCCGCGCCGATCAGGATGGCGGCCGCGATGCGCGGCAGGCGGATATCGACCAGGATGCTCTTGACGATCTGGAGCTCGCGATCCGCTCGGGCCGGTCCATCGGCCAGGGGCAGGCCGAAAAACCCGGCCAGATCGCCGAGAGTGACCGGGTAGCGTCCCAGGGACAACGATACGATGGCCGTCAGGCCCAGGACCACCAGCAGGACGGGAATGATTATCGTTCGCCTCACGGCTTTAACAGCTCTCGGGCCGCCGCCTCATCCAGGTTCACGTTGAGGAAGAGATGGTAAAAGCGCTGGGTTTCCGCCACCAGGTCTATGGGGTAAGCTTCGGGATAGAGCCGGTGCGTCATCCATTGGATGCCCAGCAACCGCATGAATGAGGGCGGGCGGTCGAACCAGTTGAACGGTGCGCGCGGGATTCGATAGACGCGGTTCTCCCGCACCGCGCGGATGTTCTTCCATTTGGGATCGCTCTTCATCCCATCGAAAAACAGCGGTTCGTGATAAACGATCACCTGGGGATCGTATCCCAGGACTTGTTCCATGGAGATCTTGCGCATGCCATAGTTGTCGGTGTCCTCGCAGCGGTGGACATTCTCGCCGCCGCTCAAAGGGATCAACTGGGCATGCGCCGAAGTGTGGCACTCGGTGCTGAGGCCGTCGGGGCCTTCGGCATAATAGACCGAGACCCGTTTCTCGGCCGGAATGGAGGCCCGTACGCGGGAGGTTGTTTCAAACGCCGTTTCGGCATACCGGCCGAGCGCACGGGTGCGCTCCTTGCGGTCGAACAGCGTTCCTAGAAAGTCGAAGGCTTTGGGGTAGTCGGCAAGATTGTCCAGCACGATATAGACGATGGGAATGCCCAGGGGTTTCAAGGCCTGCTCGATCTTCGCGTTGCTGGCCGATTCCCACCACCACCGGTTCATCAGGATGATGTCGGGCCTTACGGCCAGCAGGGTCTCCAGATTGGCGACCCTCCCCTGGCCGAACCATCCGCCGATGACTGGCAGTTTCTG
The DNA here is from genome assembly GCA_049287895.1 of Desulfatitalea sp. GTDB lineage: Bacteria > Desulfobacterota > Desulfobacteria > Desulfobacterales > Desulfosarcinaceae > Desulfatitalea. The sequence goes on along the minus strand of JBAQGR010000264.1, from coordinate 4,715 downwards.
CATACGTGGGTCCAGGTAGCGCTTTTCCGAGGGATTGAGGGGGGAGTTGAGCCCGGCCACCAGGCCGGGGTCCACGGCATAAACCATGTAGGTGGCCGGCGGCGACGCCCCATAGGCCGTGAGGGTGGCCTCCGGCACCGTCACCCGGCGCCCGGTCATGTCGGTGATTTCGCGGGCCTGGACGTGAAGGCACGGGCCGGCCCACAGAATCAGGGCGGCGAGCAGCGCGGCGCGTACTTCTTTGAACATGAAGTCTCCTTTACTTTCGCATCACCACCCACAATCCGATCTCCTCGGTGTGGAGAATGGAAAAAGAGGGGATGCCGGCCCGCGCCAACGCGGTTTCGAACCGGGCGCGGGTTTCGGTGCCCAGATTGCGGTCCACGCGATGATCGGCGATGAGCGGATAGACCGGCGCGAAGACGGTGCGGGCGATGCGATCGTATTGGGCCGCGTCGGGTTCCATTTTTTTTAATACCGATAGGTCAGGTTGGCGAAGTAGTTGACGCCCTCTTCGGGGTAGCCTTCTTCGATTTCATAGTTCTTGTCGAAGATATTGTTGACGCCGCCTTCGATCTTCAAATCCCCCGCAATGCGGTACGATGCCTTGAAATCGGCCACGGTGAAGCTGTCGGTTTCGCGCACGCCGTTGGAAGAGCTGTAGCGCCCGGCATAATGGGTCGCGTATACCGTCAGCCCCAATCGATCCCAGGCGAGATAATGGAGAAAAGCATTGATCTTGTGTTTGGGGACATTGGTGATCATCTGGTCGTTGCTGCGGTTGTCCCAATCGGTGTAGGTGTAGCCAAGGCCGCCGTCCAGGGTGCGCGTGAAACGAATGGCCGCTTCGGCCTCGGCGCCGAAAAGATAGACTTCACCGATATTCTGGTTCTGCTGCAGCGTAGTCGCCGGGTTGGCGGGATTGGGGATGGTGACCAACTGGATGTAGTCTTGCACGTCGTAGAAAAAGCCGGCGGTCTTGAAGGTGATGCGCGAAAGGGTCGCTTTGTACCCCAGATCGTAATTGGTTGAGATTTCGGGGTCCAGTTCGGGGTTGGGAATAGCCCGGCCGAAGCGGTAGGAGTAGCGGTCCTTCAAGGTGGCGAAACGGCTTTTACGGGCAACGGTGGTATAGATCGTGCCACTATCCGAAATGTCGTAGAACAGACCAGCCTGGGGGTTGAAGGCCGAAGCATTTTTGGTTGGGAACTCGTTCAGGCCGGTGGTGCTGCTATAGTCCTCGGCCTCCAGGGCCATCTGCCAGTCGTAGCTTGCGCCCACCAAGGCCGACCAGCGTTCGGCAAGGGTGATGGTGTCCTCGAGGCCCACGGAGTAGTATTCATCGCGCATGGTCTGCTTTAACACGACATTGGGTGGCGCGCAGATGGCACGGCGGGGTACGGGCTCAAGCGGATCTGCTGAGCCGGGTGCAAGTGGCTTCGATGGCCGGGGCCGGGGTCAATCCCCGGCCAGGAGGGCAAAGACCTTACGGCTGAAACGATGAATGACGGGGGTTCCCTCTCCATGGCGGACGGCTTTCATTACGGCCGCCTGGTCATCGGGAACCGTGCCGGCCAGCATGTGCACCGGCAAATGTCTGAAGGCCGCGGGGGCCATGGGAGTGCTTGGTCCCAGCATGACTACCTTTACGGCCGGGCCGAGGCGGCCGAGCAACTCCTCGGTGGTTTCATTTATGATCGACGTCGAAGTGAGCAGCAAAACATCGGCCCAGCCGTCGAGTTTTCGGTAGAAGCCGGTTCGGTCGCCGATGCCCTGCCCATCGTCCAGGACCTCTACCAGGGCCCCTCTCTCTTTGAATTTCTTCATGAGTGGCCGGAAGAAGCCCACCATGGCCACTCGGGTTCCCTCTTCGATGGCAAAGGAATCCAACCAGCCGCGATCCGTGGCATCCTCGGGCAGAGCGCGTGCTTCGGCGTAGTTCAGCGCGTTGATCAGCGCCAAGGCCATGCTGCGGTGCAGCGGCATATGCGCCTTGATCCGGCCCAGCAGTTCGATGGCCGCCCGGCCTTCGAAATCCTGATAACTGCCTTTCGTTGCGCAGCAAGAATCGCTGCCCTGATAAGTGAAAGCGATCCCCATGCCGCCGGTGTCCGTGGTCACGGCTGTGTACCTCAAGCCGATGCAGAGGCGGGTCACTTTCGTGATGCTCGCGCGTTCCCGAAAATGGTCGTACAGGTATTGGTCGAGTTGCATGCTTCATTCTCCTTTCGTCATCAGCAATGCGGCCAGCGCCTCGGGGTCGGTGACCATAGGCAGATGCCCGGACATCAGCGCATGGCAGCGCCAGCCCATGCTTCGGGCATGATGGACCGCGTTGATCTTTTCCCGCCAGGTGGCGACGCTCACCACAGCCCATAAATGTCGGCGGGTGCACCTCGTGTTGCTTCTCCCGCAACTCGGAGGCGGCTTTGCCCCATACCCATCCTCCCTGAAAAGCGTCGCGCACGAGCATGTAGCTTGCCATTTCTGCCTCCTCACCTGCAACTGCTTATTTTCCTGCAGTACTGCTCTCCGGGTAAGCGTTGCGGGGGAGAAATCTCCTACAAAAATGTAGATCAAGAATAGTATTGACATCTTCAATTATCAAATGTAGCTCAAGACGTACAAAATGACGTGGATAGATGCCTACAGAGTTTGTGGTTCAAAGTCAAGACCAATAGACCATTGCCTGGGGGTGCGCGGAGGTTGGCGTCTTCCAGGCGCCAGCGCTGGTTTCGGGAGAGTGCGATGAACGAGATAAGGGAGGGCTTCCAGCAATTGTTGGATGACGCCGTGCATTTTCACGGGCACTTATGCGGCGGGCAGGTGATCGGTGTGAGAATGGCCATGGCCGGGTTGCGGGAACTGGCCATCGAAAATCCAAGGGGAAAGGAAGGCAGAGATCTGGTCATATTCGTGGAGAGCGATCGCTGCGCCACGGATGCCATCATTGCCGTAACCGGCCGCACTCCGGGCAAGCGCAGTATCAAGATGATGGACTACGGCAAGATGGCAGCCACCTTTATCGAAACCCGCACGGGCAATGCCGTGCGCATCAACGTGCGCGGCGATTCCAATGAGAAGATCACGCAGGTCGCCAAGCGCCATTTCCCTCATTTGGCCCAGAAACAAGCAACCCTGGAAGCCATGCGGCGCATCGCCGAAGAGGATCTTCTTAAGATTCAGAAGGTATCGGTCCGACTCGAACCCCGGGATCTCCCCGGAGAACCATTGAGCGTGGTGATGTGCCACCAGTGCGGTGAAATGGTAAGAGATATGCGCCATGTTCAGCTTGGCGCAAAGGTGCTCTGCCGACCGTGCGCCCAGGGAAGCGATTACTATACCTGCTCCTGCGGCGGTCTGGGAGCGTCGGAGACGGAGAAATCGATCATTTCGCATAGGAGCGACCATGCAACTTCAGGATTATGATTGGAACGGTGTGTGGCGAAGGATCCAAGCCGAAAAACACGCGCCCCATTACGATCCCGGTTTTTGGGAGAAGCGCGCCGGGGAGTTCGCCCGGCATGCCTCGACCAGCGACTACATCGGCCAGTTCATGGCGATCATGAAACCGCAGCCGGATTGGAGCATCCTGGATATTGGCTGCGCGGCCGGCACGCTGGCGGTGCCCCTGGCTTCATCCGTCAGGCGCGTCACGGCCGTAGACCCTGCCGCCGCTATGCTCGCCCTGCTCCGGGAGCGATGCCGCGATGGTGCCATCGATAATATCGCCATCTTCCAAGGCAGCTGGGAGAAGGACTGGGAAGAACTCGGCATCGGCCTTCATGATGTGGCCATCGCCTCGCGATCGCTCATCGTGGATGACCTTGGCGGGGCTATTCTGAAGCTTCAGCGCCATGCGCGCCGACGCGTGTACATTTCTACCCTGGTGGATGATGGTCCCCATGACCGCAACGTTGTCGAAGCCGTCGGCCGCGAATTCCGCGTTGGGGCCGATTACATTGTTGTCTATAATCTCCTGCGACAGATGGGGATCTATGCCAATGTAAACTTTACTGTCAACAGGGAAGAAAAGACCTACGCTGACGTAGAAGATGCGCTGCGTTCCATGCGCTGGATGATTCACGCCATGACCGCGGAAGAGGAAGAAAGACTCAGAAATTATCTGACCCAGTGTCTTGTCCGGAAGAACGGCCGTTGGAAAATGCCATATCGTCGAATCGTCCGCTGGGCGGTAGTGTGGTGGGAAAAAGAGCGGAGGTAACGATGCAGGCCAAGATGCAGTGTCCGCAGTGTGGGTCGCACGATTTACGGGAGGCCAATGCGCTGTGGGTTATCGGAAGAGTCAAGGAACCCCTCGTCGTTTGCATGGACAAATTGTGCATGATGGATACCGAGGAAATTAGAGATCTCCCCATCTTCTGCAGCAGCGGAACGCCCAAGGGCCGCATCACCCATTGCAGGGGCGTTCTATTGGAAAACGTCATCAGAATGGCCGAGGTGATTCGAGAAGAGGACAATGACACCAAAAAGATGTTCATCGTCGCATCAGCCGACGACGGCTACAAAGTCGTTTTCTCCTGGCAGGAGATCTTCAATACGCCCATCGGCGGCGGCGTCATGATCCTCATCGAAAAAGAGGGCAGCTCGTTGTGCGAGGCGGCGGGCGCCCTTGAACTCATCTCGGCGGAAGACTATTTTACCGGCGCCAGGTATGTGAAGCGGTTGCGCAAGATAGAAGTACTTCTGGCCCG
>JBAQGR010000263.1:0-1714 GCA_049287895.1 Desulfatitalea sp. | reverse complement strand
ATAAGAGGGAAACAGGGTTCCAAAGTATAAATCCCAAAGATCTTTTATCTTGGTGACCAAGATGTAAGGATGGTCGTTGATGTAGGCGTTGGCCAGCTTTTTGAAAAAAGCCCCATCATAAATGGGGTTGATGGTCATCAGCTTGCCGTTTTCCGGGTTTCGGACGGTGCCGGGGGGAATGATCACATAGTGATAGCCATCGAAACGGCTGCGCACCTCATAGGTCTTGGTGAACGAAAAATAGTAATTCAACCCACTGGAGGCGGCCAAACCCTTGAGCCGGCCCTTTGAGATATAGTTGTTTTCGGCGACAATCGCGGCGATGCAAAGCATAAAAGCCAATGAAAATAGCGCCGCCTTGCCGAACCCGTTGAAGAAAATCGTTCTTTTCCAATCCAGACGAATCGTTTTGGAATCCGACAAGAGCGCATACAAGCCAAAGGACAACCCCAGCAACCCATAGCCGGGGCGTATGCCGGTGGCGATCGCCAGTAAGGCGCCGCTCAGAAGGTAATAGCCCTTTTTATTCCGCAACAAGTAATACAAAGCGGCGATGACAATGGGAACGGCGAAATTCTCCGATAAAATGAAGGCGTTGAAGTAGAGGCAATGATAAGTGAGGGCGTAGAGGCTTGCGGTGCAGAGCGCGATCAGCGAATTCCGAGAGAAGATAACAGCAATGAAATACAGATAGACAACAGACAAGGAGGAGAACAAAATATTAAGGCTGAGGACAACTTCCAGGTTTCTATGGAAAAGCCCCAGAAATTGGTTGGTTTTGAAAATGCCGGCAAGGATGATGTGAAACAAAGGCGGCCAGATCACCCATTGATTGATGCTGAACAGGTCGCCGTCGTAGCGCTGGAATGCCCTGCTCCAGTAACCGAGCATGTCGCTGCTGAGATAGTTGTAATATGCCGTGTACTTAAATACAAAAACAGCTTTTAAAACTGTTGTAAGCGCGACGACGACAAAGAGCCATGGCAGCATCTTTTCTTTCTTGGCCATAAAACCTCAATGGGGTCTATCGGGCCTTTCGCGCCATGTGCGCACAGGCCGATCACTGCACAACCGTTCGGCCCTTTTTAACCTCGGACGATGGCCGCTGTCAATGTGGCATTGGACGCGGTACGCGGCGGTTGTCAACGGACGGGGCCCATAGTATAGTTCCCCCAAAGCTTGTCAGAAATTGCTCGAGGTGTTGTATGGACGGTCAGGTTACTCTATCGTTATGGCTGTTTTTGCTGATCGCGGCACTGGCCGCCTTGGCGCTGCTGGACCGCATCCTGATCCCCAGCAGCCGCTGGTTTCTGCGCCGCAGGATCAACCGCGTCCTCGAAGAGATCGGCACCCGCCTGGAGATCGAGATCCGGCCCTTTCAAATGACCAAGCGCCAAGTGCTCATCGACCGGCTGGTCTTTGATCCGCAAGTGATGGCGCTCATGGGAGCTCACGCCCGGGAGCATGACATGCCCCAAGAGGTGGTCCAACAGAAGGTGATCGCCTATGCCCGTGAGATCATACCGTCGTTCAACGCCTATCTCTACTTTCGCATCGGTTACTGGGTGGCCAAGCGGGTGGCGCGGCTGCTCTACCGCGTCCGGGTAGGATTGCTGAAAGAAGAACAGTATGCGGCCGTGGATCGCAACGCCGCCGTGGTCTTCGTCATGAACCACCGATCCAATATGGACTATGTGCTCGTGGCCTTTCTGGC
>JBAQGR010000262.1:0-6287 GCA_049287895.1 Desulfatitalea sp. | reverse complement strand
GCCCTCCACCTGGGCTTTGATGGTGACCGTGGCATATGCCTCCACCTGGCCCACGGCCGGCAGTTCCACAGGGATCGCCTTTACCTCGGCCTCGGCCACGGTCACCGGCTGGGCCGCGGCCCGGCGCTGGGTGTCGGCCGACTTTGGCTCGGAAGCATTGCCGGAACATCCGGCCGCCAGCAACAAGATCGCCGCGAGCAAGGCCCGACCGACCGCGCCGATCATGCGTTCAACATTTTGGAAGGCCAACCTGTTCTTCATATTGAGTCCGGATCTTTCGTCTGCATGTCCAACCGCTCGGTTCACGACGTGTCCGCGGTCCTCAATCCTTTTACTGCTTTCCGGGAGTTTGTACAATGGGAGGGGGGAGCGCTTTTGGATTCGGCCTTCGCGCCTTCTTTTTAAAATAAAAAAGCCTCCCATGCAGAGGCTTATATAATTCGAAAATTCCTTAAAATATCATTCCATCCTGAATTTGCCGACCATTTCGTTCAACCTTTCTGCTAACTTCGATAATTCTTCGGCCTTGTTGCTCAAATGCGAACTGCTCGAGGACATTTCAGATGAAACCTGGTTCATCTCAGCGATATCCTGGGAGATATCTTCGGCCACGACCGAGCTTTCACCCATGTTCCGATTGACATCTTTGATGCCTTCGGCCGCTTGGGCAACGTTCGTTGCAATTTCCTGGGTGGAAACCGATTGTTCTTCTACGGCCGTCGCAATGGTTGCCACGATTTCATTGACTTCGTTGATGACCTTGGTGATGTCCTGAATTTCAGTGACGGTGCTGGCGGTCGTTTTTTGGATGCCTTCGATTTTGCTTTTGATTTCCTGCGTGGCTGAGGCGGTCTGGCGCGCCAACTCCTTGATTTCGTTGGCCACCACTGCAAAGCCCTTGCCTGCTTCGCCGGCCCGGGCGGCCTCGATGGTCGCATTGAGCGCCAGCAAGTTGGTTTGCTCTGAAATTTCTGTGATAACCTCCGTCACTTTACTGATTTCTCTGGCAGCCTTACCCAGCGCGTCCACGCGTTCCGATGTTTTGTTGGCCTTGGTAACGGCCTGCTGTGTGATGGCCCTGGCGTTTTCCGAGTTTTTGGCGATTTCGTTGACCGTCGCGCTCATCTCTTCAGCAGCGGCCGCAACACCTGACATATTTGTCGTGGCCTGCTCGCTGGCCTTGACCACGGATTTCATATTGTTGCTCATTTTCCCCGCTGCGTTGGACACATTTCCGGAGCGGTTCAAGGTCGCATCAGAGGCAGACGAGATTTGCTGTGCAATAGCCGTCAGGTCCCCGGAAGACGAATTCAGGGTCGAGGCATTGGTTGCAATGTCTTTGATCATGGCCTGCAATTTATCGATAAAAGAATTAAAACCGCGGGCCAGTTGGCCGACCTCATCCTTGCTGGCCACATCCAGACGGACGGTTAAGTCCCCTTCGCCTTCGGCAATGTCTTTCAATCCTTCGATCACCCGGTTCAGCGGCTTGGAAATCAGGTTTGCCATAAACAGGGAAATGACCGATAGAAGCAAGACGCCTGCCGCGCAGATACCGATCGAAAACCATAAGACGCGACGGGCCTCGGCCATAATGGCGCTTTCTGGAATTGAACCGACAAAAAGGAGTTCCGGTTCAGCCAACCCGTTGGCTTCACGAAACAGGCTGCTCGGTCCCGATAGCGTCGAGAACATGGCAAAAACATTGGTTCCGTCTTGATCAAATGGGCGAATGGATTCACTTTTGGCTTCCGTCAACCATCGGCCGACGGCCTTGGCCAACGCAGGCGCTTTACCGATGTTTTCCTTTTCCGAATGGGCAAGGGCCTGACCGGATTTTGTGTTCAACACAAACAGGTTGGCACTTGCAAACCCGTTAGACCGCATCTGCTCGAGCACCGATTCCAGTTTTTCCTGAAGGATGGAAAGATCGAGCATGGTTAGAAAATAGCCGTTGTGCTTTCCATCGGAGCTATGGGTCTTCATGCTGAACAGAAGCGTCGTCGGGTTGCTTATCCCCAAATTTTTGAGCAATCGGCTTTCAATCAGAATGGCTTGTCGATCCGCGTCTGCCGCCAATTGATCGATGCCTTCAGCCGATTGGTTGATCAGTCCGTCGGCAGCAGCCTCTCGGCCGACGGATTGGATGATCTTGCCGTCCTTAGCCGTAAGCAGGATAAGGGCCATGCTCTTATTGCCATCGACCATGTTGCGGAAATGGCCTCGAAGCTCGTTGGTCGTATTGAATTCGATGGCCATGCCGAAGGTATCCTCCGCGGTCCAGTCCTTGAAGGTGTTCTGCTGAACCATCAGGTACTGGTTCATTTCCTTGGCACCGTTGCGGACGATGAGTTTCATGATCCGCTCACTGTTTTTAAATGATGTGTTTCTGGCCGAAAAATAGGTGATGCCCACGATGGCGACCATCGGCAATAGGGCCAGCAGCATGGCTGTCAGCAGCTTTGCCTTGATACCGGCCGACATCAATTTTTGTATTGTTTTCATGGCTCCTGGCTCCCTGGATCATTTCCCCGCGGTTTGCCGGACCGTCGAGCCGGCAGCGCTGTCACGACGGTCCTCAGGCTGATATGAAAGGGCAAAGATTCTATTCTCCGGGCAGTTTTTCCAGGCTGGTCGGTTTTCCTGCCGCCTGGCGCAGCGCGTTCCACTCTTCTCGGGTACGCACAGCCTGCTCTCCGGACATCTCTCCGATAATCTCGAAATAATCCAACTGGTATTTATCCTTCATTACCACGGGGGCGGGATTACACTTGACGGCGTACACTGTTTGCACCGACTGGTGGTCAAAAGCCCGCCAAACCTGCTTGTCTTTTAGCAGGGTGTATTCATGCCCTTCCAGAGCTTTGATCACGGCAGGTGTATCAAGCGTACCGGCACGCTCCACGGCGGCCTTGTATTCATATACAATGGTATAAGCAGAGGCGCCGGAGGTGCAGGGATAGCGATTGTATCTGGCGGCGAACTCTTCGACAAATTTCTTGCCGCGCGGATAGCTATATTTGTATGGGATCTGCCACGACCACGGCAACGCGCCGATTACTCCTTCCATGACTTTGGGTCCGCCGCCTTCGGCCATGCCCAGTGTAAGGTTGGGCACGATAATTTGCATATCTTTTTTCAACCCCATGGCAGTGGCCTGCCGAACAGCGGAAGTCATGTCACTGCCAAACAACACCAGAACCAGCACATCGGGTTTGACCATCTTGGCCAGGCTCAGAGCCTTTTTAAACTCCTCTTCCGTGGCATTGGGAAACTTGGTTTTGACGCCTTTGTGCACAGAGGTGTCCTCGGTTTCGCTGAACTTGCGCACAGCGGCCTCGGTGGTCCAGCCCCAGGTATAGTCCGCTGTAACGTAGAAATACTTTTTCCCACCGAAATTTGCTTTCAGGTAAGAGGCGATGACCTTGGCCCCCATCCAGGCATCATAGCATTCGCGAAAGGCATGCCGGCGGCCTTCCTCGCCTGTCGTCTCCGTGGAGTAGGTCAAGGTCCCAAAAAAGGGCACGCCCTTTTCCTGACAGACTTTGCCGGCCGCGATAGCGACGTTGCTGGCTGATCCGCCGAATACCATCTTGACCCCGGCCTGGTCGATCAATTCGGTGACGTTTTGGGTTGTCACGTCGACTTTGGACTGAGAATCTCTCCAAACGATTTCCACCTGGTTGCCCAGAATGCCCCCTGCCTTGTTGATCTCATCCACAGCCATCTCCGCGGCTTGCCACTGGTCTAGCCCCTGGACTGCGTAAGGTCCGGTTTTGGGGTAGTTCAGGCCGATTTTAACGACGTCGGCTTGAGCCACTGTCGCAACGAAAAGCCCAATCATCAGGCTGATGATCGTGGCCAGGACAAAATGTTTACCTCTTTGATGTTTCACTGAATTGTTCATTATCAACTCCTTTTTTAATCGTTGGCTATCTTGAATAACTCTTAAGGAATAGAGCGCTTATCCGACAGAGATACGTGTAAAAAGGCGCTCGATGATAAACATCCAACCCAGCAGTGAGGTGACCGTTCTCCGTCTTCCTGTTTAATGGCTATATCGGATGAACGAACGATAACTTTAGTATATCGAAAACAAATCTAAATTTTTTTTAAGTTTGGTTCCGGCGGGTCCGGCTTAGGGAAAAGAACCGGGGCCAAGGAGGGATTGGATCTACGACAGGCCTCTGCGCAAACTTCCTTTTGCTTCCATGGCCCCCACTATCTCCTTCAGAAAATGACCGGTATAACTGCCCGGCGTGGCGGCCACTGTTTCGGGCGGGCCCTGGGCCACGATGCGGCCGCCGGCCTGGCCGCCCTCGGGGCCCAGGTCGATGATCCGGAAGGAATTTTCAGCAATTGCTTTTGCCGGGCCGTTGACCACGTAAGAAGATGTTGGTTTGCATCCGCGTCCGCAAGGTTTTTTGCCCGCGCATCCATTGAATCTTTCAGGCATTGCGGTTCAGGGCCGCTAGCATCGCGTTGTTTGCGCCACGCGCGTTGTTCCTTTTTTATTTGCTTCATCATATCGCGATAATAGTCGGGCTCAGGTTCCTCTTTGTAGCTCAGCTTTTCCGTAAGCGAGCCGAGAAAGCCCTCATACCATTCCGATACATAGCTATCGAGCAGCGACAGCGCAAGCGAGCCGCAGATGGTCTTTTCCACGGGCGTTTGCGCCTTGGCGCAATCAAAAGAGGCCAGGGTTTGCTTGATATCCGCCGGCCTGGTGGCGGCAGGCGCGCGGCTTAGAAGAAGAATGGCGGCGTAATGCCAGCGCATGGCCAGCCGGCCGTCCGGCATTTCGAGCAACCAGGTGCCTTTGGAGGTGAGAGCCTGCCAATAACCGTCGAAATCCTTTACCCACATGATGGTAAGCGGCGTATTCGGTTCGAAAGGAAAACCGAAGTCGTTCGGTGTCGGGTCTTTGGGCGGTTCCACGTTGCGGCCGTTCATGGTCACCTCGAACGGGCGGCCGTTCAGAGTCTCCTTGATCAGTGGGCCCGCCGCGATGTTTTTCGCGGTCATCGTCGGGTTGATGCACGACACAGTCTCCCCGCCAGCCTTGGCCAATATCCTTTGGGGTGAAATAAGCACAACGCCTCCCATCAGCCTGGGGTCGTTGTTGACAAAGTCGTAAACCCAGTGCAAGTCGGCGTCTATCAGGACTCCGGTAACCCGCCAGACGCCTATAAGCGCTTCAGGCAAAGGTTTGGCGGCCGGCGCAGCGTCCGTGCCCAGAGTCGACATATGCACATCCATCGAGGAGGCATCACTATAATTCGGTAATTTAATGGCAGTCATGGCGTCTATCCGCGTATCCATCGAACTTTTCAGACATTGCGGGTCAGCTCCGCAAGCATCCCGCTGCTTGAGCCATGCTTTCTGTTCATTTTTAATAGGCTTTATTGCATCGAGATATCTTTTGTCACGGCACCCCCATGCCCTGGATACTAAATTAGATATTGTTTGTGTATACCATTCCGATTCATAGTTATCTAAAAGCGATAGCTCCACTGAGCCGCAAATGGTCTTTTCCACGGGCGTACGCGCTTTGGCGCAATCAAAGGAGGCGGGAGGTTTGATGTTCGCCGGCGCTCGGCTCCAAAGGACGATGGAAGAAGTACGCCAGCGCATGGCCAGACGGCCGTCAGGCATTTCGAGCATCCAAGTGCCGTCATCCGTAAGGTGGTCCCAACATCCGAAACCCTTGACCCACATGACGGTGAGTTGCTCGTTTTGATCAAAGGGCAGATCGAAGTCGCGCGTCGTCGGGTGTTCGGGTGGCTCCACGCGGCCGCCCATGGTATCCTTGATCAGTTGACCTGCCGTGATGTTTTGCATGGTCACCGTCGGGTTTTTGCACGATTCAGTTTCACCATCAGCCTTGGCTATTATTCGCTGGGGTGAAACAAACAGTATCCCCCCCATCAGCCTGGGGTCGTCGAATTCAAACTTGTGCGCATAGGGTGAGCCCGCATCTGACAGAACCCCGGTAACCTGCCAAATGCCCAGGATTCTTTGCGGCAGAGGCTTGGCGGCTGGCACGGTGTCCGCGCCCAGGGCCGGCGCTAACCACAGTGCCAGGATGAGAGTCGGCCATAAAATGGTCCTGGTCGCTGGCCACCTGAAGATTTTTGAGTTCATGACGCCTCCTGATGCGGTTGCCGGGTCATCAGCAATATCTACCGTGGGTGTAAAGCGCGATTTCTTTCCTGCGGCGGTCAACCAGACCCTTCATGAGTGTTGAGCCTGAATGGATCCGAGACGCGATGATCTTCATGGCTTTT
>JBAQGR010000261.1:0-2404 GCA_049287895.1 Desulfatitalea sp. | reverse complement strand
CTTCAGGCGGGTTCGCTTTTTCCTTGATCGGGGACGGGGAAGCGGCCTTGGGGGGGCCAAGTGTCTTGGCTTTCTTGGCCGAATCATCCGCGCTCTCTTTGGGAGCCCCGCCGGTTGTCGCGGAGATCTCGGTCATTATTTTTTCAAAGGCCGCCTTCTCGTCCGAACTCAGGCTTTCCAGCTCGTCGTCGCCTTCGGGCGCACTTTTTTGGCTATCTTTATCCTGGTCCATCTCACTCATCGCATCGACTCATACAATCGGCTGAGAATACGAATTTATTCCAGATCGCGCAGGCTTAGACCCGCAAAGCGGACTCGGCGCCGCGGACCCATCTCAGTATATACTGTCATATCGACAGGTTTGCCGAGAACTTAAATGCCGTTGTCAAAGCGCGGGATTAGTGCGAAGTTGCGGCTTGAGATCGTATTGCAGATTTCATATAATATTGCTGATGAAATCGTAAGAAGGTATCCCTACACCTATGGCGAGCAGCCCAATCCAAATAGCATCCGATGCCACCCAGGAGCAGTTGCGAAAGCAGCTCGATCAAGAGCGCAGTGAGCGCTTGTCCGCCGAAGAGCGTATTCGCCAGGTGGTGGCCGATCATAAACGGATGGAGATTGACCTGATCCGCTACCGCGACCATTTCGAGGCCCTGGTGGCCACCCGCACCGCCGAGTTGATGGCCATCAACGAAAAATTGGTTCAGGAAAACCGCGTCCGCCGCCTTGCCGAACGGGAACGTCGGGCCTTCGAGGATCAATTCCGGGAAGCCTCCATCATGCTGGAAGCCATGCTCGACGCTATTCCGGACATCATCGGCGTGCAAGACGGCAACTATCGCATCATTCGGTTCAATAAGGCCGGCTACCGTTTTTTCGGCCAAAACGAAGACCAGGTGATCGGCAAGCGCTGTTTTGAACTGATCGACCAGGGTGTGCCCTGCAATAACTGCGCAACTCGCCATATTCTCCAAACCAATGAACCGGCCCAACTCGAAAAGTATATCGAAAGCAAAAAGGTGTGGATGGACATCCGCGCCTACCCCATTCGGGATATGGACGGCCGCGTTTTTCGCATCGTCGAGCACTGGCGGGATATCACCGAGATCAAGCGCAGCGAGGCCTCTTTAATCGAATCCGAAGAGAAATATCGCTCGCTGGTTGAAAATGCCAACGAAGGCATCTTTATCTTCCAGAATGGGACGTTTCAATTTGCCAACCGTAAAGCCAAGGAGATGGCTCGCAAGCTCGGCCTGGCCCAGTCGCGCAAACCTCTGGAGGAGTTTATCGACCGTGCCGATCGGGGCAAAGATCCCGGTTATTATCTGCGGCGCCTCAATGGGGAGGACCTCAAACCGCATGCCTTGTCCTTTCGCTTGATCGATTCGGGCCACGAACCGATCTGGGTCGAGTTGAACACCGTCAACATCAAGTGGGAAGGAAATCCGGGCACGCTGAATTTTGTACGCGATATCACCCAAAATAAAATCATGGAGCGCCGGTTGCAGGAGTCCCAGCGCATGGAGTCGCTGGGAACCTTGGCGGGTGGGATTGCCCATGATTTCAATAATCTACTGATGGGAATTCAAGGCAACGTATCGCTGATGTACCTTGAGAGTGAAGATGACCCCTCGATTTCCGAGAAACTTAAGAATATCGAGGATTGCGTGGACAGCGGCTCACGGCTGACCAAACAGCTGCTCGGATTTGCCCGGGGCGGCAAATACGTGGTTAAACCCATCGAGATGAATCAGATCCTGCAAAGTTCGGCCGAAATGTTCGGACGCACCCGCAGAGCCATCACCATCCACGGCGACTATCAGAACGATCTGTGGACCGTTATGGCCGACAGCAGTCAGATCGAGCAGGTGTTGGTCAATCTCTTTCTCAACGCCTGGCAGGCTATGCAAGGTACCGGCGATCTTTACCTGCAGACCGCCAACATGGTTCTGGATGAGCCATTTGTTAAACCCTTCGAGATGCCTCCCGGCCGGTATGTCAAAATAAGCGTCGCCGATACCGGTATCGGCATGGATGAGGCCACCATGCGCCGTATTTTCGAACCCTTTTTCACAACCCATGAACCGGGTCGCGGCACCGGTCTTGGATTGGCCTCGGTTTTCGGCATCGTTAAAAATCATAACGGCTTTATCACGGTGAAAAGTAAACCGGGCAAAGGCAGCACTTTCGAGGTGTATCTGCCAGGCTCGGACAAAGTGCCCGAAGTGGAGGAGCCCTCCCATGAAACCATCGAGTTGGGGGCCGAAACGATCCTTCTGGTGGACGATGAGGAGTATATCATCGAGGTGGCCAGGCTGATGCTGGAAGGATTGGGCTACACGCTCATCGTCGCCAACAGCGGTCAAAAAGCCTTGCAGTTGTTTGTTGAAAAATTAGACCA
>JBAQGR010000260.1:0-4234 GCA_049287895.1 Desulfatitalea sp. | reverse complement strand
GGCGTGCCCCGGGAGTTGATCGGCGCTGGCGCCAGGGCCTGCGGCTCGTCCCGGGAAGTGGCCCAGAGCGCGGAGGTGATCATCACCATGGTACCGGACACCCCGGACGTGGAAGCGGTGCTGTTCGGCGCGGCCGGGGTGGCCGAGGGGCTGTCCGCGGGCAAAGTCGTCGTGGATATGAGCTCAATCTCACCCATGGCCACCAAGGAGTTGGCCCAGCGCATCAATATAATGGGCTGCGAGTACCTCGACGCCCCGGTGTCCGGCGGCCAGGTGGGGGCGCAAAACGCTGCCCTTACCATCATGGTCGGCGGCAACCAGCAAACCTTCGAGCGGATCGCGCCCCTGTTTCGCCTGATGGGCAAGAACATCACGCTGGTGGGCGGCAACGGCGACGGTCAGACGGCCAAGGTTGCCAATCAGATCATCGTGGCCTTGAACATCGAGGCCGTGGCCGAAGCCCTGCTCTTTGCCGCCAAGGCCGGCGCCGATCCGGCCAAGGTGCGCCAGGCCCTGCTGGGGGGTTTCGCCAACTCCCGCGTCCTGGAAGTGCACGGCGAACGCATGGTCAAGCGCACCTTCGATCCGGGGTTTCGCATCGAGCTGCACCAGAAGGATTTGAATCTGGCGCTGGGCAACGCCCGCCAACTCGGCCTCTCCCTGCCCAACACGGCCACGGCCCAGGAGCTGTTCAATGCCTGCGCCGCCCACGGGGGCAAGGCCTGGGATCATTCGGCCATGGTGCGGGCATTGGAAATGCTGGCCGACTTTGAGATCGGGCAGAAGTAATGCGGCTATCCGGAAGCGCTGGAAGAGACCTGCCCCAGGTAGGCGTCGATCACGGCCGGGTCGGACATCAGTTGGTGGGCATCGCCGTGCAAAACGATCCTGCCGGTTTCCATCACATAGGCCCGCGATGAGACGGCCATGGCCTGGCGGGCGTTTTGCTCGACCAGCAGGATCGTTTGGCCGCCGCCCTGCAGCTCGCCGATGATTTCAAAAATGAGCTGGACCACCAGGGGCGCCAGACCCAGCGACGGCTCGTCGAGCAACAACAACTTGGGCTTGGCCATCAGCCCCCGGGCAATGGCCAGCATCTGCTGCTCGCCGCCCGAAAGTCTTCCGGCCAGCGCATCGCGGCGCTCGGCCAGGATCGGAAAGCGGCTTTCCATCAAGGCAATGCTCGCGGCAATTTCGCCGGCCGGCCGGCAGTAGCCGCCCAGCTCCAGGTTCTCGCGCACGGTCATGCCGGCCAGCACCAGGCGGCCTTCGGGCACCTGCACGATGCCGGCCGCTACCCGCCGGTGGAAAGGCATGCGGGTGATGTCCCGGCCCTGGAAAGAGATGCGTCCCTGGCGGACCGGCACCACGCCGCTGAGGGCGTTGAGGGTGGTGGTCTTGCCCGCGCCATTGGGCCCCACCAGGGAAACCACGGTGCCTGCAGCCACGCTGAAGGAAACCTCCCGTAGCGCCTCGATGGGACCATAGGAAACCGATAGACCCGCCACTTCAAGCATCGTTCTTACCCGTCCCCAGATAGGCCGCGATCACTTCCCGGTGACAACGCACCTCTTCAGGCCGGCCGGTGGTGATGACCTGGCCGAAGTTCAGCACGGTGATCCAGGCGCATAGCCCCATCACGAAGGCCATGTTGTGTTCGATGAGCAGCACGGTCATGCCGGTGTCTGCCAGCGAGCGGACCAGGTCGGCCACCTGGGCCGCTTCGGCCCGGCGCATGCCGGCCACCGGCTCATCGAGAAGTAAAAGGCTGGGATTTGCGGCCAGGGCCCGGGCGATCTCCAAGCGGCGCCGTTCGCCGTACGAAAGATTTTTGGCCGCCAAGTCCGCCTTTGCCTCCAGGCCCACCCGCGCAAGAGTCGCGCGGGCTTTGGTTTCCAGTGCCCGGTCTTCACGCCCTGCCGAGGGCAGGCGCAACAGGCGCGGCAACAGCGGCCGGCCCGCGATCAGGTGCTGGGCCGCCAGGACATTTTCCAGGCAGGTCATGGCCGGGAACAGCCGGATGTTCTGAAAGGTGCGGGCCACCCCCAGGGCCGCCACCTGATGGGCGCGCAGCCGGTGCAGGGCCTCGCCCTGGTAGCAAACCTGTCCGGCGGACGGCGGCTGCAAGCCGCTCAATATATTGATCAGGGTGGTTTTGCCGGCGCCGTTGGGGCCGATCAGACCGTGGATCGTCCCGGGCGCGACTGTAAAGTTCACGTCGAGCAAAGCCTGCAGCCCGCCAAAGTGTTGCGATATGGCCTCAACCTTTAAATTCATATGGGATGGCCGCTCGCTTCGGGCCTTTGGGCCGCGGGCCGCGGCCGGACAATCAGGGAGGCCAGGCCATTGGGCAAAAACAGGATGACCAGCAGCAGGATCAGGCCGTTGACGCCCATGCGGATGGGCCCCGCGGCCACGCCGATGCCTCGCAGGATTTCCGGCAGGGCCGTGAGCAGGGCCGCTCCCATCACCGGGCCATACCATGTGCGCGTGCCGCCGACGATGTTGTAGATCAATAGATCCACGGCCACGAAGAAGCCGAAGTCCCGCGGCGTGAGCAGGTAGTTCAAGTGGGCGTACATGGCTCCGGCCATGCCGGCCAGCATCGCCCCGATGACAAACGCCATGAGCTTGAAACGCAGGATCGGAATCCCCAGGCAGGCGGCCGCGGTTTCATCCTCGCGAATGCAGAGCAGACCCCACCCCAGTTGCGAACGACGCAGCACCGCCAGAAAATAGGCCGCCAGCCCCAGCGTCAGGAAGATCATCCAGGCGGTGGTCACGTTGGGGATGCCGGTCAGCCCTTCGGCCCCGCCGGTAATCGTAAGGTTCACCGCCGCGATGCGCACCACCTCCCCGAAGGCCAGGGTGGCCATGGCCAGAAAAACCCCTTTCAAGCGCAACACGGGCAAACCCAGCACCACGGCCACGAGACCAGCCATCAGCGCGCCGCTGCCCAGGGCCACGATGAAAGGAAGCTTGAAGTGCACGGTGAGGATACCGGCGGTGTAGCCCCCCACCGCGGCAAAAGCCGCGTTGCCCAGCGAGAGCATGCCAGCGGCCAGGGTGACGTTGAGGCTCAGGGCCAGCAGGGCGTTGATGCCGATGAAATTGATCAAGCTGCCGTAGATGGCATAGAACTGGACCAGCTGCTCCATGGCCTACGCCTCCCGCATGCGGGCGCGGCCCAGCAGCCCGGAGGGCCGGAGAAGTAATATGGCGAAGAGCACCATGAAGGCCACGGCGTCCCTGAGATTGGAGGTGCCGCTGACGGCCACGGTGAGCACTTCGCTCAACCCGAAGGCCAGGCCCCCCAGGATGGCGCCGGGAATCGAGCCCATGCCGCCCAGGATGATCACGGCCAGTCCTTTGAGTTCGATGGAGCGGCCCATGTCCGGGGCCAGCGAGTCGAAGTAAAGTCCGTAGAGAATGCCCGCGGCCCCGCCCAGGGCCGAAGAGATAAAAAAGGTAAAGGCGATGATCCCGCGGACATCGATGCCCAGCAGCATGGCGGCGCGGTCGTTTTCGGCCACGGCCCGGATGGCCTTGCCCGTGCGGCTGCGCTTGAGAAACAGCGTCAGGCCCACCATGAGCACGACGACCACGGCCACGATGCTCACCTGCAGCGAGGTGATCGTGACCGCCTCGCCGATGTGCCAGATGTGGACCTTGACTGTGCCGGCCGGAAAGCGCACCGAGCGGGCCCCGAAAAGCCCCAGGGCCATGGCTTCGAAAACAATGGCCATGGCGATGCTGGAGATCAGGCCGGAAAAATGGCTGTCGGCCCTTTGCCGCAGCGGGGCAAAGGCCACGGCGTTGAGCAGCAGGCCCAACCCTCCGGCCAGCAGGGTGGCCGCGGGAAAGGCCAGCCAGATGGAAAGGCCGGCGCTTTGCGCGAGCCACAGAGCGCACAAGCCACCCAGGGTGAAGACAGCGGCATGCGCCAGGTTCAGGATATCCAGCACACCGAACACCAGGGTGTAGCCCACGGCAAACAGGCCATAAACACTACCGATAAACAACCCGTTGACCAACTGTTGTGCCAGCAGATTCACTCACGCTCCTCGGGTTGAAGAGATAAAGGGCGGACGTCAGGCCGCCCTTTATTTTGATGCGGTCGTAAAAAGTCGCAGCAGGTCTGTTGATGTCATCCCCGCGAAGGCGGGGATCCAGTCATTTCAAGTCGTTCTGGACTCCCGCCTTCGCGGGAGTGACGGTTCGCGGACTTTTTATG
>JBAQGR010000259.1:0-6379 GCA_049287895.1 Desulfatitalea sp. | reverse complement strand
TTGACCTGAAGCGCCCCTTGCGTCTGGGGCAAGGGGCGCCGCACATAGTAGTAATAGGCGCCGGTCAATCCGATGGTGGCGAGCAGGAGGATAGCGGCAAAAGCGATGGAGAGTTTTCGAAACATGATTTCCCCGGAAAGAATGGTTGTTTCCTTACGGTCGGCCGGTGCGCGACGCCCTCCGGCCGACCGTGGCTTGTACTTCATCCAGGCGCTTGGCTACTCGCCCTTGTAGGCGAGGAGTTCCTTATATCCGTCCGGGTTCTCTTTGATGCCGACATTATATTCATCGATGGCTTTTTGATGCAGGGCCGCTTCCATGGGAGGCGCCGCTGCTGTGGGGTCCAATTCAAGATAGGTGCACCCCTTGATCGCTTCTTGCGCTGCTTGCGCCGTCATCGGGAAAAAGCCGGAGGTTCGCGCCCGCCACAGCCCCATGGCGATGCCTTGCTGGAGGAAGTAGCGCTTGCCGGATTGAAAATCGAAATGCGCCACAGCCGTATTCTCGGTGGCCGCCACGACATAGTGCGGGCCGGGAGCGACCCGGGTGACGATATAGGTTTTGCCTTGGGTTTCGCCGATCAATTTTCCATCGACATAGTTCCAGAAGACAATGGCGCTGCCCACCCAGGTATCGCGCACAATTACTAAGAGAGCTGCATCCGGCGCGGCGGCAAGCGAAGGCGCCTTTTCGGGTTTAAGCTTTTGAGTCGTGGCACAGCCGGTGAAGAGTGCTATGCAGACGAGTACCAGAAGAGCACGTTTCATCGTTCGGTTTCCTCCTTCTATCCTTGGGGTCGGGTTATATGGGGTGAGAGACGCCTCACTCCTCAATAGTCGAATCGATGTAGTTGATGTGATCGGCCAGAACGAAGATGCCCGGGTCGGTCTCGAATCCCAGACTGGGATTACCCTTGAGGTACGAGCGGTCCACGGTTAGGGTGCCGGGGCGAGCGTTGTTCACCGGATTGCTCACGAAGAAGATGGCCCCGCCGCCCTCGTTAGCCGTGTTATCGGTGAAGCGGCTGCCGCACACATTTAAGGTAAAGAGGGTCCCGTCATTGTAGATGGCGCCGCCACTTCCGCCACCGGGGGTGTTATCGCGCTTGGGGTTGTCCCCCCAGCCGATGGCCTGGTTGTAACTAAACAGGCTGTTGAGCACAGTGAACGAGACGCCGATGCTGCTCAGGGCACCGCCGTTGGCGCCAAAATTGCCCAGATCCGCCTGGCCGCCGAAAGTGCTGTGCACCACATAGACCGGCAGCGTCTGGTACTGGCTCAGCACGCGCACGGCCGCGCCGCCCACATCCGAGCCCATAGGGTCGCACTCGTTGCGGAAGAAACGGCAGTTGAAGATTTTGAAGCGGCCGCCGCGCACGAAGATGGCGCCGCCGCCCCCGCCTTCCATGGTCTCACCCGTGGCATCGCCGTCGATGAAGGTCAGGTTCTGCACGGTGAGCTGGGGGTGGTCCTGGTTCTGGCAGTGGTCGGTGGTCCACACCTGAGCTTGGTCGCAGGTGTTCATGTAGAGAATGCGCACCTGGCCGTCGCCGCTCAGGGTCACCTTGTTGCCGCCGTCGATGACGGTCTTGGGACCGGTGTCGTTGACGATCTTTGCGGTCTGGCCCAGGGTGATGACGACCGGATCGGGGCCGCAGTCGAAGGTGATGATCCCGCCGGCGGCCACGGCGTCGCGGAACGCCTCACCCGTACAGCTCTCCTGCGTGCCGGTGCCCACCACGGTGTTGGAAACGGTGGTGTTCTCGGGTCCGGCTCCGGCTGGCACAGCGCAGTTCCCTTCGGGATTGGCATTACCGGCTTCGGGCCAATCGTCGTTAAAAGGATTGGGGGCCGTGTTGTCCGTGGGGGTCGGTGTGGGGGTGGGTGTGATCGAACCGTTATCCGCCCTATCGCCGCTCCCGCCACCACCGCAGCCCAGAACCAAAAGAATCCATGCCAGTACCAGGTACACAACCAAAAGCCTCTTCTTTTCCATTCCGATGATCTCCCTTCCTCTCCAGCCTTGGGCGCCTTGCCTGCGCCCTGCACATTCCTCCAAAACGATAGCATACCTTCACTTAAAACCTAACACTTAAAAAGCTAATTTTATACATATTGTCCCGCGCACCATCCCGAAGACCAGGCCCATTGAAGGTTGTATCCTCCCAAGCGGCCGGTGACATCCAGCACTTCGCCGATGAAAAAGAGGCCGGGCACGGCCTGGGCCTCCATTGTTTTGGATGAAATCGCGTGGCAATCCACGCCCCCCAGCGTGACCTCCGCGGTGCGATAGCCCTCGGTGCCGCTCGGCTTGAGGCGCCACTGCTTGAACTGAGCGGTGACCTCCCGGAAGTGGCTCGGTGAGAGGCTTCCCAACGCAAGATCGGCCAGGGCCGGCGCGACCATGGCGACCGCCAAGCGCTTAGGCAGATAGAGCGCCAGGGCCGATTTCAGGGCCCGACGGGGATGCTGGCGCCGCTGTTCTTCCAGGGCCACAGTCAGATCCAGGGCCGGTAGTAGATCGATCTCGATCTCCCTGCCCGGTTGCCAGTCGAGGGAGATTTGCAGGATGGCCGGTCCGCTCAGTCCCCGGTGGGTGAACAGCAGGTTTTCGCGATATTGTTGCTGGCCGTAACGGACATCGGCCTCCACGGCAATGCCCGCCAGGCCGGCGAACCGCTCTTTGTCCTTGGGTTGCAGCGTCAGGGGCACCAGTCCGGCCGAAGGGGGCCACACCTTGATCTGAAACTGCGCGGCGATATCGAACCCCAAGCGGGTGGCGCCGGCCGTGGGGATCGACAACCCGCCCGTGGCCACCACCAGGGAGGCGCATTCGTATGAGCCCTGGTCGGTGACTACTTTGAAGCGCCGTGAACCCAAATGTTCGATGGCTTCCACGTGGGTCTTCATGCGCAAGACAACACCGGCCCGACGGCATTCTTCGAGCAGCATCGCCAGAATCCGGCCGGCCCCGTCATCGCAAAAGAGCCGGCCGTGGTCGCGGCAGTGAAAGGCGATGCCGTGCTTGCGCAGCAGGTCCAAAAAGTCCCATTGACTGTACCGGCTGAGAGCCGATTTGCAGAAATGGGGGTTGTGGGAGATGTAATGCTCCGCCCGGATCTCTTCATTGGTGAAATTGCAATGCCCGCCGCCGGACATCAGGATCTTGCGCCCCGGCTTGGGAGCATGGTCGAGCACGAGCACCCGGCGACAGCGTTTGCCCGCTTCCATGGCGCACATCAGGCCCGAGGCCCCTGCGCCGATAATGAGGCTGTCCGTTGGGTCGGTCATTGTGCGCAGGCCCTGTTTGCAGATTAAACCAATCTACTTCCGCGGCGCGATCTTCTCCACCAGCTCCCCGTAGCGCGCCAGGGCGGCCATGGCCCGGGCGCTCCGTTCCGGCGAAGGCAGCACGGGGATACCGAACTCCAGCAGTTTGTGGATGATGGGCATCTCGGGGTTCTGGTAGGTAAAGCCGATGACCGGCTTGGCGTGCGTGGCGGCCAGACCGGCCGAGCGTTTGGCGATCTCTTCGGCCACCGCCGCGGTCAGCTTGTCCATATCCTCCTGGGAAATCCCCTGGCTCTCCATGATGCGCTGCATGTTCTTGGGCGGGGCGAAGCAGTAGACCAGCAGTCCGTCCACGCCGGGCTCATCCAGAAGCACTTGGGGAATGGCACTGAAGTACTCCAGCGGGTCCTTGCTGAAGGTCAGGTCCACCGGGTTGTTCATGCTGCCCGTGGGGGGAATCAGAGGACGCAGCTTTTGGCGGGTCGGGTCGCTCAATCGCGGCAGCGTCAGGCCGTTGCGGCTGCATGCGTCGGCGGCCGCGGCGCCCGGTCCGCCCGAGTGGGTCAACACGACCACCCGTCGGCCCCGGGGAACGGCGCTCTGGCCCAGCACCCAGCAGAAGTCGAACAGCTCGGTGAGCGTATCGGCGCGGATGATGCCGCTCTGGCGGAACACGCCGTCGTAGAGCCGGTCGGGTCCGGCCATGGCGCCGGTGTGGGAGAAGGCCGCGCTGCGGCCGGCTTCAGAGCCTCCGGCATAGAAGGCCACGATAGGCTTGTGGGGAGCGATGCGCCGGGCGGTGTCGATGAAGGCCCGGCCCCGGCGGATGCTTTCGATGTAAAGGCCGATCACCCGGGTATGGGGGCAGGCGGCCAGGTACTCCATGCAATCGACGATGTCCACCGTGGCCTCGTTGCCCACGCTGATGCCTGTGGAAAAACCGATCTGGAACTGCTCCAGGTAGCGGAACATCTGGGTGAGCAGGCTGCCGCTCTGGGAGGCCAGGCCGATGAAGCCCGGCCGGCCTTCGAAGGCGGCGAAGGTGACGTTGAACAGGTGGTGCGGATTGACCACCCCCAGGCAGTTGGGACCCAGAAAGCGGATGCCGTAGCGCCGGGCCACGGCCACCAGCTCCTGTTCCAGGGCCACGCCCGTGCTCCCCACCTCCTTGAAGCCGCCGGACACCACGATGGCGTGGCGGATGCCCTTCTGCCCGCACGCTTCCAGGGTTTGGGCCACGATGGGGGTGGGCAGCACCAGGACCGCCAGGTCGGGCGTTTCGGGCAGATCGGCCACGTTCTTGTAAGCCGGCAGGCCCAGCACGGTCGGCTCGCTGGGATGCACGGGATAGATTTTGCCTTTGAACCCCAGGACCAGCACCGAATTGAGCTGATTGGTCCCCATGGAGGTAAAACGGTTGGAGGCTCCGAAAAAGGCGATGCTGCGCGGATTGATGAGCGGGTAGAGGGGAATGTCGCGATAGGGATCTGGCGTCGGGTTCATATGGCTTCTTCTATTTCCGATCCGTCGGTTTGAGCACAATCAGGGCATCCACCGCTGTAAGGCGGCCCTGGGCGTCGATGATCATGGGGTTGATGTCGATTTCGGCGATGGCCTCGTGCTCCAGGGCCATGCGGCCCACGGCCGTCAGCGTCTCGGCGAGGGTCTTGCGATCCGCCGGCGCCTGGCCGCGAAAAGCATCCAGGATCGCCGTGGCGCGCAGCTCGGCCATCATCTCCAGGGCCTCGCCCGCGTCGAAGGGCGCCACGCGGAAGACGGTGTCGTTGAGCACCTCGGTCAGTACGCCCCCCAGGCCCAGCATGACGCAGGGGCCGAACTGGGCGTCCCGGGTGAGACCCACCACCAGCTCGCGCGAGCCGCGGACCATCTGCTGGATCAACACCCCTTCCAGCGGCAACCGCACCGCGCCCACGATGGCGTCGTAGGCCCGGCGCAGGTCGGCGTCGTCCTTGATGCCCACGGCCACGGCGCCCGACTCGCTTTTATGCATCAACCGGGGCGAGCAGGCCTTGACCACCACCGGATAGCCCATGGCCCGGGCCGCGGCCACGGCCTCCTCCTTGCTCTGAACCAACGTCTCCCGGGTCACGGGGATACCGTAGGCCTTGAGCATCTGTTTGGCGCCGTATTCGGAAAGGGCCGGATCGCCTTTTTCCAGGGCAGTTCGGATCAATTGATTCATGGCGGCACCATCCCAAGAGGTTGTTAGGCTTCCAGAACACAAGAGCAAAGTAGATAACGGATGGGATGGTTTGTGTCAACGGTTCAATGGGGCCCTGAAATCAATAGCGGATTTTGTGTCCCCCCTCTTTCTTGACCATAGGTGTTGACCATGGTACGGTTCATCAAAAGAATGCACCATGCCTAAAAAAGTAAGGAGGTTCCCATGGCGTCCATGGATATGATCCCCATATCGAAATTCAAGGCCACCTGTTTGGCTGTTATCGACAAAGTAAACCGTACGGGGAAACCGGTCATGGTGACCAAACGCGGCAAGCCAATCGCCATGATCGATCCGGCCCCGCTGCCGGAAATGAAAGCGTCCTGGCTCGGTTCGTTTAAGGCCAAAGGGAAGATTTGCGGGGATATTGTTTCGCCCGTTATGGCGGAAAAAGAATGGGGCGTTCTGGATGAATAAATATCTTCTGGATACCCATATTTTTCTGTGGTGCCTGTTGGAGCCTGCTTGCCTGAAAGCGGATTTGGCAAAGGAGTTGGAGAACCCGGCCAATGAACTCTGGCTTTCGCCGATAACCACATGGGAAGTTATCATTCTATGCGAGAGAGGACGCCTCGTCCTCGATGATCACCCGGCCACATGGATGCGCAATGCGTTGGACACCCTGCCGTTCCGGGAGGCGACCTTGAATCATGCGGTCGCCATCCAAAGCAGACGCCTGCGTTTGCCCCACCAAGATCCCGCCGATCGCTTTATCGCCGCTTCGGCCATGGTGCATGGGTTGACCCTTATGACCGCCGACCGCAATTTAATCGAGGGTGCTGGAATGTACTCCGTTTTCGCCAACTGCTGAGCCTGCCTTTCATTGGAGGGGTTCGGAAGGTGCAAG
>JBAQGR010000258.1:0-1695 GCA_049287895.1 Desulfatitalea sp. | reverse complement strand
GCCCAGGCCCTGCTCAAAGCCCAGCGTCCGCTGGTGGTGGCGGGGTTGACCGATGGCCAGCCGGCCTTGCTGCAAGCCGCCGCCAATATCGCCTGGCGCTTGAAGCAAAAGGGCCGCGCCGCCGAACTGTGCTTCTGCGTGCCCGAAAGCAACAGCATGGGCTTGGCCCTCATGCAGGCCCAGAGCCTGGAGGCGGCCTTTGCGGCCGTGGCCCAGGGCGTCGTGGACACGGTGGTCATTCTGGAAAACGACCTTTTCCGCCGGGCGCCGGGCGCGGCGGTAGACGCCCTGCTGGCCAAGGCCCGCCATGTGGTGGTGCTCGATTATTTGGCGACAGCCACCACGGCCAAAGCCGATTTTGTACTACCAACCGCGACTCTGGCCGAAGCCACCGGCACCCTGGTCAACAACGAAGGACGGGCCCAGCGCAGTCATGCCGTGATGTCCCCCAACGGCGCCATTCGATCGGCCTGGCGCTGGCTGCAAGCCATGGCCCAGGCCGGCGGGCGCACCGGCTTGCAGGCCTGGCAGAATCCAAAGGATGTCATGGCTGCTTTGGCCCTTGCCCTGCCTCTGTTTCAGCCGGCCGTGGATCTGGACCCAGCGGTGACCATGCCGACCTTAGACGGCAAGCTCCCGCGCCAATCCCACCGTTACAGTGGGCGCACCGCCATGCGCGCCCATATCGACGTGCACGAACCCAAACCCGAGGCGGACACGGATAGCCCTTTGGCCTTCAGCATGGAAGGCTATGACGGCCGGCCGCCGGAAGGTTTGGTCACCCGCTGTTGGGCCCCGGGCTGGAATTCGGAACAGGCCCTGAACAAGTTCCAGAGCGAGATCGACGGCCCAAGGCAAGGCGACGATCCCGGCCGGCGGTTGATCGCACCGGCGGCCAATGCAACGCCTTCATTTTTCACGCCGCAGGCGCTGGAGCAACCGCCACTATCACAAGGTGAATTCCGGCTGGTGCCTATTCACCATATCTTCGGCAGCGAAGAGTTGAGCATGGCCGCCCCTGCCGTGGCCCAACGCGCACCCGAGGCATATGTGGCCCTGGCGCCGGACAATGGCATGGCCGCCGAGGGAGAAGTCGTCCGGTTGCAGGTAGAAGGTTGGAGCCTGGATCTGCCGGTCAAACTCATGCCGGGGCTGGCGCCCCAAACCATCGGCTGGCCCGTCGGCCTGCCAGGGATGCCGACGGTGATGTCGTCGGCGACAGTGAAAGTGAAGAAGTAAAAGAGTAAAAAGTGTGTGACCAAAAAAGTTGACAACATCGTAAAAAGTCCGCGAACTGTCACTCCCGCGAAGGCGGGAGTCCAGAACCAAATGAAATGACTGGATCCCCGCCTTCGCGGGGATGACACAAACGGACCTTCTGGGACTTTTTACGAGTTCATCAAACTTGGAAGAAAAGCATCCTATGATGAACCCCATTCTGCGCCCATTGATCCTCATCGTCGCGGTCATGGCCGGTGTGCTCACCGTCAGCGCCGGCCTGATCTGGCTGGAGCGCCGGTTGCTCAGCCTGTGGCAGGATCGCTATGGCCCCAACCGCGTCGGCCCCTTTGGATTGGGGCAGGTGGTGGCCGACATGATCAAAATCTTCTTCAAGGAGGATTGGATCCCGCCCTTTGCCGACCGGCCGGTTTTCGTCGTGGCGCCGGCCCTGCTGGTGGTTTCCGTGCTGATGTC
>JBAQGR010000257.1:0-4670 GCA_049287895.1 Desulfatitalea sp. | reverse complement strand
CCCACATCTACGGGGAGAGCGACCCATTGAAGCCTGCGGCACGGCTCTTGCTTTTGTACTCGTCAGCCAAACTTTTTTCATACACCTTCATCCTCTCCCTGGGGCAAGATCCATTGTGGATCTTGCCTCCCTCCTTTTGGTCCAAAGCGCCGCTGGAAGATCAATCCGCAAAATAGTCGTTGCGCATCTCCAGGGTAAGCGTATCCCTGTCGGCCAAGCGCTTGGCCAGCCCCATGCTCTTGGGCAGTTCGTAATGAAAAAAATAGCGCGCCGTTTCTAGTAAAATTGAATGGCCTGGCTGGTGAAGCGGCAGCAATCGGCGATCAGATAGGGCAGTTGGATGCCATCGTACTTTTCTTCGAACTTGGCCGCGATCCAGCCCCCTTCTATGGTCGAAAAGTAGCGGTCCTTGATCGATTGGGTGATTGCATTCGTTGCCTATCACAAATCCATGGAACTTGGCGAGTGCCATCGCCTCTCAATTTGAATCTCGGCGCACCGCGTTCAGGTCTATGGTTGCTTTGACGGCGCAGTCCGAAACTATTTAAGATAAAAGGCCTAAGTGCCGAT
This sequence comes from Desulfatitalea sp., assembly GCA_049287895.1. Classification (GTDB taxonomy): domain Bacteria; phylum Desulfobacterota; class Desulfobacteria; order Desulfobacterales; family Desulfosarcinaceae; genus Desulfatitalea. The sequence goes on along the minus strand of JBAQGR010000257.1, from coordinate 4,100 downwards.
AAAATAGCGGCGGAAGGCGGCTAAACCGTGCGACCGGACCACCCCACCGACGCCCAATGGTTGCCCGACTCTTTCGGAGCGCCACCATCGATCCTATTGTCAAGGAGAGCCGACGGCATGATTGCGTTGCCAGGTTACACGGAGTTCGAACCGATCAGCGAAACACTGAACTCCATGGTCTATAGGGCTTGCAAAACCGAAACACGCGAAAGCGTCGTAATCAAGGTCTTGAAGGTCGAAAATCCATCGCCGTCGGAAGTTGCCCGCTTCAAGCACGAGTATGAACTGATCCGCAAGCTGGATATGGATGGTGTCGTCCGGGTGTTGGATATCATCGCCGCGGAAGGGCGTTTCGCCCTGGTCCTGGAAGACTTCAGCGCGGTTTCCCTAAAGGAGTATTTGCAGGCAAGCCTTCCACTCGACTTGTTTCTGGGAATGGCCGCCCGATTGGCCGATATCCTCAACCAGCTCCACGCGCGAAACATCACTCACCGGGATATCAAACCCGGCAATATTCTATATAATCCTGAGACCGATCTTCTCAAGCTCACCGATTTCGGCATCGCCGCGGAGCTGACCGGTATTCATGAAGAGGTGTACAACCCCCAGGTCATTCAAGGCACCCTGGTCTATATGTCCCCCGAGCAGACCGGCCGCATGAACCGCGGCGTGGACTACCGCACCGACCTCTATTCGTTGGGAATCACCTTCTACGAGATGCTGACGGGTGGTGTGCCTTTCGCAGGCAGCGACCCCATGGAGATCATCCATTCTCATATCGCCCGGATGCCGCTGCCGCCGGAAAAGCTCAATCCCGCCATTCCCAAAGTGCTTTCGGAGATCGTGATGCGGTTGCTGGCCAAAAACGCCGAAGAGCGTTACCAGAGCAGCGCAGGCCTGATGACCGATCTGTGGGAATGCCGGCAGCGAATGACCGCCACGGGCCAAATCGCTCCCTTTGAGATCGGCCGGCGCGACATCTCACCCAAGTTCAACATCCCCCAGGTGCTGGTGGGCCGGGAGGAGGAGCGCGAGACGCTCTTCGAGACCTTCGAGCAGGCCAGCGCCGGTGAGGCCAAAGTGATGCTGGTGACCGGTGAACCCGGCATCGGCAAATCGGCACTGGTCAACGAGATCCACAAACCGATGGTGGGCAAGCGCGGCTACTTCCTCTCCGGCAAATATGACCTCCTGCGCCGAAATGTCCCTTACAGCGCCATCATCCAGGCCATCCAGGGACTGGCGCACCAGCTTCTGGCCGAAAGCGCGGAGCGCATCGCAACATGGAAACAAAAACTCCTCGCGGCCCTGGGACCCAACGGCCGCATCATCACCGATATCATGCCGGAGGTTGAACTGCTCATCGGCAAGCAACCCGATATACCCGAGCTGGTCTCCGAAGAGGCCCAGAATCGTTTCAAACTGGTTCTCAAGAACTTCGTGCGCGTTTTTGCCGACCCGGACCATCCCCTGGTGCTCTTCCTGGACGACCTGCAATGGGCCGATCCGGCCAGCCTCGAACTGATCCAGACCCTGACCATGGACCGCGACCTGCGCTTTTTCTTTCTTATCGGCGCTTACCGGGACAACGAGGTGGCAGCCCATCACCCCCTGATGCTGGCCGTAGACGCCATGCTGGCGGCGGAAGTGGATTTTACCCAGCTGGAACTTAACGCCCTGGATCAAAAGAGCGTCAATCGCCTGCTGGCCAATTTTCTGCGTTGCGAAGCGGCGCTGTCCGAACCGCTGGCCGCCATCGTTTTTGAAAAGACCCTGGGCAACCCCTTTTTCGTCAACCAGTTCCTGAAGCGACTCTACGAAGGTCGCTATCTGGTCTTGGACCCGAGCGTCGGATGGCAGTGGGACATCGCCGCCATCCAGAAGATGCAGGTCACCGACAACGTCGTCGAGTTTATGGCCGAAAAACTGCGCGATCTGCCGCCCGACCCGCTGACCATGCTCAAGATCGGCGCCTGCATCGGCAACCGCTTCGATGCCGAAAACCTGGCGGCCATCAGCGATAAATCCATTGACGCGGTGTTGTACACCATCGACGCGCTGCTTCAGGAGGGATTGGTCCTCTACAAGAACGGCCTGTACCGTTTTCAGCACGACCGCATCCACGAGGCGGCCTATTCGCTGCTTTCAGCCGAAGAGCGCGAACGGTTGCACTACCGCATCGGCCATCTGCGCCTGGCGCACACCCCGCCCGATGCCCTGCACGCCAAGGTGTTTTACATCGTCGACCAGTTGAATAAAGCACGCGCCCTGTTACAGAGCGAGGCGGAGCGCATCCGGGTGTCCGAACTGAATCTGATGGCAGGGGTCAAGGCCAAGGATTCAACGGCCTATGGTGCCGCGGTCGCCTACTTGCAAAGCGGGATCGATCTGCTGCCCGAAGGCTCCTGGCAAGCCAACTACCGCCACACCTATGCTCTCTACATGCAGCAGATGGAGTGCCAGTACCTGGCCCGCAATGCCGATGAAGCCGAACGGCTCTTCGAGATCCTGTTGGCCTACGCCACCAACAAGAGCGACCAGGCCAAGGCCTACAACACCATGGTCATTCTCTACACCAACCTGCGTTCTGCCCGGGAAGCGGCCGCCATCGGCATCAAAGGGCTCAACCTGTTGGGCATCCGCGTATCGGCCAATACGGGAATAGCCTCGGTCCTGCGGGAGCTGGTCCAGGTAAAGCTGCGGCTGCTCAGGGTTCCGGTGGAAAAAGTGATCCATCAGCCGCCCATGCGGGACGAGTATTGCATCAACTGCATGGAGCTGCTGGTCAACACAGGCACCCCGGCCTTTTTCATCAACCCGTTCCTCTATGCCACACTGGTGCTCAAAGGGACCAACCTCTGTCTGAAGCATGGGAACAGCCCCGACGCCGCGGTCGCTTTCATGGCCCTGGCCACCATCGTGCAGGTGGCCCAGGGGGACTATCGGCTGGGGTACCGCATCGGCGAAATGGCGCTCAGCCTCAACGACCACCTCGGCAACAAGAAGATGGCCGGCATGGTGTTGCACATCTTCGCCTTTTTCATCCAGCACTGGAAAAAGCACGCCCGCTGCGACCTGGCCACCTTTCGCCAAGTCTACCAGCTCAGCATCGAATCGGGCAATTACGTCTACATGGGATACAGCATCAGTTCGGTCTTGGATGTGCGCCTGATGGTCGGCGATCGCCTGGAAGATATTCTGGAAGAGGCCGAACGCTACAAAGAGCTCATGAACCGCGTCAAGGACCCGTTCATCGCCGCGCGCATCAAGGAGAATGTCCAGCTGGCCAGGACCCTCATGGGGCGCACCCAGGACCGTTTTTGTCTCTCCGGCCCGGACTTTGACGAAGAGGCGCATCTGGCCACGCTGCGCAGGGAAAACAATACCTACGGCCTGTGTTATACCCTGCTCTACAAGGTCAAGCTCTTCTATCTGTTCGGCGACTTCGCCCAGGCCCGCCGGACGGCCGCCGAGCTGGACAAGCACATCAACGTCCATATCGGCAGTCTGCTCATTTCCGAACACTACTTTTACTATTCCCTGGTTCTGACCGCGCTGCTGGCTGAGAAGCATACGGATGGGAAAAGCAAAATCCGACGGATCATCCGCCGCAATCAGCGCAAGATGGCCAAATGGGCCCAGTTGTGCCCCGAAAACTTCCGCCACAAGTACGATCTGGTGGAAGCCGAGCGGCAGGCCGCCCAGGGGCGGCTGTTGGAAGCGTTGCGGCGCTATCATGCGGCGATCCGCGGGGCACACGAAAACGGATATACCAATGAGGAGGCCCTGGCCTGTGAACTTACCGCGCTTTTCTACCAACGCTACGATGCCCTCGAAGAGGCGCGCACCTTTATGCAACGGGCACACCGCTGTTATGGATTCTGGGGCGCTGCCGCCAAACAGCACGATATCGAGCAGCGCCACGCCGCGCTGGCGCCCGATGCGCGCAACTATACAGCCACCGACACCGGTGGGCATCACGGCTCGACCCAAACGACCTCCAGACAGTTGGATCTTTCCACGGTGATGAAGGTCTCCCAGGCCATTTCCAGCGAGATCATGCTCGACCGTCTCTTGCGCAAAACCATGCACCTATCCCT
>JBAQGR010000256.1:0-4631 GCA_049287895.1 Desulfatitalea sp. | reverse complement strand
GCCCGCCGGTATTTCGTTCAGGCGGCCTTCACCCTCGTCTGCCTGCCCTACGAAGCCTTTTTCAGCCTGGATGCGGTGGCGCGCACCGTCTGGCGGGTGTTGATCACGCAGAAGCGGCTGCTGCAATGGGATCCGTCGAGCGACGCGGACTGTCGAAGCCGCACGGATCTCGCCGTCTCCTGGCAAACCATGTGGTTTGCCTCCTTCCTGGCCGCGGCCGCGGGGATTTATCTGACGGTCGCGAGACCGGCCGCTCTGGGTGGGGCGGGACCCATTCTGGGCCTCTGGTTTGCCTCGCCCGCCATCGCCTGGTGGATCAGTCAACCGCTCGTGCGCCGCCGGGAAAGGCTGACACCGGATCAGACTCTCTTTCTGCGCAAGCTGGCGCGCAAAACCTGGGCCTTCTTCGAGACCTTCGTCGGTCCGGACGATCATTGGCTGCCGCCGGACAACTATCAGGAGCATCCCGTGGCCGTGGTCGCGCATCGCACGTCGCCGACCAACATGGGCCTGGCGCTGCTGGCCAATTTGTCCGCCTACGATTTCGGCTTTATTTCGGCCGGACGACTCCTCGAACGCACGGCCAAGGCCATCCGGACCATGGAATCCCTGGGGCGCCACCGGGGCCACTTTTACAACTGGTACGACACGCAATCCCTGCAACCCCTGTCGCCCCAGTACATTTCGTCGGTGGACAGCGGGAACCTGGCGGGCCATCTGCTGACCTTGCGGCCGGCCCTGCTGGCCCTGGCCGACGACCAGATCCTGGCAGCGCGCTTGTTCGAGGGCTTGCGCGACACCTTCGACATCGCAGCCGACGCGGCCGACGCCGCTCAGCCGGCCCATGCGCCGACCCAACGGGCACATCTTGAGCAGGCGCTGGCCGCCGCAACCCAGGCGCGACCCACCACGCTCATGGCGTCGCGGCAGTGCCTGGATCGGTTGGTGGCCTTCGCCGCGGAGTGGGTCGCCGCCATTGACGTTTTGGATCCGGACGCCGAAAGCCCCTTGCGCTGGTGGTCCCGGGCCTTGGCCGGGCAATGTCGCGAGGCCCTGGATGAGTTCGTGTCCCTGGCGCCGTGGACCGATCTCTTCTCTTCCGCCGACAGCCTCGCAGCGTTTCCCGAACTGGACCGCATCCCGACCCTGCGTGAAGTGGCGGAACTGGACACGCATCTGTTACCGGCCATGGCGCGGGAAGGAAGCGCCGGCGGGCCCTCGGAGCGCAGCGCCCGGCTGGATGACCTTCAAGGCCCCATCACGGCCGCCAGTCAACTGGCGCGCACCAGGCTCGCGGCCATCAAAGGGCTGGCCTTGCAATGCGACGCCATGGCCCGCATGGAGTACGACTTCCTGTACGACGAGAAGCGTCATCTGCTGGCCATCGGCTACAATGTCAGCGAGCACCGGCGCGACGCGAGCTACTACGACCTGCTGGCTTCGGAAGCGCGGTTTGCCACTTTCGTGGCCATTGCCCAGGGACAACTGCCCCAGGAGAGCTGGTTCGCCCTGGGCCGTCTGCTCACCATCGCCGACAGCGAACCGATCCTGCTCTCCTGGAGCGGTTCGATGTTCGAATATCTGATGCCGCTGCTGGTGATGCCGGGCTACGAACGCACGCTGCTCGACCAGACCTGTCAGGTGGCCGTGGCCCGGCAGATTGCGTACGGGGAAAAGCGCGCCGTGCCGTGGGGCATTTCGGAATGCGGGTACAATGCCATCGATGTGCATCGCAACTACCAATACCGCGCCTTTGGCGTACCCGGCCTGGGGCTCAAGCGCGGGCTGGCCGAGGACCTGGTGATCGCGCCCTATGCCACGGCCCTGGCGCTGATGGTGGCCCCCGAGGAGGCCTGCCGGAACCTGGAGCGGCTGGCGGCCGAAGGGTTTGAAACCCGTTATGGCTTCTATGAGGCCATCGACTACACGCCCTCGCGCCTGCCGCCCGGACAAACGCATGCCGTGGTGCGCTCGTTCATGGCCCATCACCAGGGCATGAGCCTGCTCTCTCTGGCCCATCTGCTCCTGGGCCGCCCGATGCAGCAGCGCTTCGAGTCGGTGCCCGCGTTCCAGGCCACGCTGCTGTTGCTCCAGGAGCGCATTCCCAAGGCGACCGCCTTCTATGCGCATACCACCGAACTGGCCGAGCACCAGATGGCGTCGAGCGCACCGGAGATGCCCATCCGCGTTTTTACGACACCCGATACGCCCAACCCGGAAGTGCAATTGCTCTCCAACGGCCGCTACCACGTGATGGTGACCAATGCCGGCGGCGGTTACAGCCGCTGGAAGGACCTGGCCGTCACCCGTTGGCGCGAAGACCGCACCCGGGACCCCTGGGGCACGTTCTGCTTCATCCGCGACGTGACTAGCCGGGAGTTCTGGTCCACCGCCTGTCAGCCGACGCTCCAGCGCGCGAAGCCGTTCGAGGCGATCTTCTCCGAAGGGCGCGCCGAATTTCGATCCCGGGACCATAGCTATGACACCCATACCGAGATCGCCGTCTCGCTGGAAGATGACATCGAACTGCGCCGGGTGCGCATCACCAACCGCGGCCGGACGCGCCGGGCTATAGACGTGACCAGTTACGCGGAAGTGGTGCTGGCGCCGCCGGCCCCGGACGCCCTGCATCCGGCCTTCAGCAATCTGTTTGTGCGCACCGAAATCCTGCGCGCCCAGCGTGCGATCCTGTGCACGCGCCGGCCCCGCTCCCAGGCCGAGGCGGCGCCCTGGATGCTGCACCTGATGGCCGTGCATGGCGGCGAGGTGGGCGAGGTCTCCTATGAGACCGATCGCAAGCGCTTCATCGGCCGCGGCAACACCATCGCCGATCCCCAGGCCCTGCGCGGGGGTGACGGCTTTGCCACCGGGGCGCTCTCGGGCAGCGAGGGCTCCGTGCTCGATCCCGTGGTCGCCATCCAGCACCGCATCACGCTGGCGCCCGAGGAATCGGCGACGATCAACATCGTCTCGGGCATGGCCGAAACCCGCGAGGAGGCCGTGCGCCTGGTGGAAAAATACCAGGACCGGCGTCTAGCGGATCGCGTCTTCGATCTGGCCTGGACCCATGGACAGGTGCTGCTGCGCCAGCTCAATGCCTCGGAAGCCGATGCGCAACTCTATGGGCGCCTTGCCGGTGCCATCATCTACGCCAATGCGTCGCTGCGCGCCGACCCGAGCGTGCTGATCAAGAACCGCCGCGGGCAATCCGGTCTGTGGGGGCATGCCATCTCCGGCGATCTGCCGATTGTGCTGCTGCGCATCGAAGATCCGGCCAATATCGGCCTGGTGCGCCAACTGGTGCAGGCCCACGCCTACTGGCGCCTCAAAGGACTGGCGGTCGATCTGGTGATCTGGAACGAGGATCGCGCCGGTTACCGCCAACTGCTTCACGACCAGATCATGGGGCTCATTGCCGCCGGCACCGAAGCCAACGTGACCGATCGGCCCGGGGGTATTTTCGTAAGGCCGGCCGACCAGATCGCCGAGGAAGACCGCATCCTGATCCAGACGGTGGCCCGCGCCATCATCAGCGACAGCCGCGGTTCGCTGGCCGATCAGCTCAACCGGCGCGCGCTGGCCGAAGCCGCGGTGCCGCTGCTGGCCCCGACCCGCACCCACCGCTCCGAACCCCTGACCGAGGCGGCCATGCCGCGTCCCGATCTGACCTTTTTCAACGGACTGGGCGGATTCACCCCGGATGGCCGCGAGTATGTGATTACCACCGCCCACGGCCAGGAGACCCCGGCGCCCTGGGTCAATGTGCTGGCCAATCCGCACTTCGGCAGCGTCGTCTCGGAAAGCGGTCAGGCCTACACCTGGAGCGAGAATGCCCACGAGTTCCGCCTCACGCCCTGGGAGAACGATCCGCTGACCGATGCCGGCGGCGAGGCGTTGTACCTGCGGGATGAAGAGCGCGGCCACTTCTGGTCCCCCACACCGCTGCCCAGCCGCGGCGCGACGCCGTATGTCACCCGGCACGGCTTTGGCTACAGCGTCTTCGAGCACACCGAGCGAGGCATTCACTCGGAGCTGTGGGTCTACGTGGCCCTGGACGCGGCCGTCAAGTTCATGGTGCTCAAGGTGCGCAACGAGTCAGGCCGATCGCGTCGGATCTCGGCGACCGGATACGCGGAATGGGTGCTGGGCGACCTGCGGCCCAAATCGGCCATGCACGTGATCACCGAAACAGACCCCAACAGCGGCGCCCTGTTCGCGCGTAACCCTTACAACACAGAGTTTCGCGGCCGGGTTGCGTTCTTCGACGTGGACGATACGACCCGCACCGTAACCGGCAGCCGCACCGAATTCCTGGGACGCAACGGCACGCCGCGCACGCCGGCGGCCATGCTGCGCACGCGCCTTTCCGGCAAGCTGGGGGCTGGCTTGGACCCCTGCGCCGCGATCCAAGTGACCTTCAATCTGGCGGACGGGCAGGAACGCGAGGTCGTCTTCAGGCTCGGCGTCGGGCGCGATGCCGATGATGCCGGCCGGCTGGTCCAGCGCTTCCGGGGCTCGTCCGCCGCGCGGGAAGCGTTGGAAGCGGTATGGCGGCACTGGCGGCAAACGCTCGGTGCGCTGCAAGTAGTAACACCCGATCCGGCCCTCAACCTGCTGGCCAACGGCTGGCT
>JBAQGR010000255.1:0-1681 GCA_049287895.1 Desulfatitalea sp. | reverse complement strand
ATATCGATGCTTTTGCTTCTGCTGCGGACGGCTTCGATCATGCAGGATAGGCATAAGTTTCTGGCTTTTCTTAAGATGCCGTCGCTGCTGCGGACAACCAGGGAAAGCGCATTTTCGGTAAAGGTATTGTGCGCAAGGCCCGCCAGATCCAACTGGCTGGTGATGAACTGGGCCATATCGTCGGCAGTGAGCTTTTTTAAGATGGTGGAGTACGTCACGCGGCTTTTCAGATCGTCGTTGACCCTTAGCGCCAGATTGTGAAGCAATTGGGTCTGGCCGGACAGAATGATATTGTGACTTTTGGGAAAATCTTCGAACAGCAGGCGCAAACGGCGCAAGGTGTCCATATCCATCAGGTGGGCATCATCGATGATGACGATGAGCGTCTTGCCGTGGCGGTGCAGGTTGAAGGCCTCTTCTATCAGGCGCTTTTCGCATTTAAAGGGTGAGCCGCTGTGGTCGACGTTGAGCGCCTGGCAAAGGATTTTGACCGTGTGAAAGTAGGTATGCATCGTTCTGGCCACATGGACGACCAGTGTGGTCCTATCCGCCGTGTCACCGATGGCATTTTTGATGATCGTCTTGCCGGTGCCCGGCTCGCCCATGAGCAGGCAAAAACCTCCCTGGCGGCTGTGCACCTTCAAGACATCGAATACTTCTTGCTGATGGCTCAGCAAGCTTATTTTCTGATCGATGGCAAAAGGGTTGGTGTCGATACCGTAAAATGCCCGGATCATTTTCTCCCCCCGTATCTATGAGCGTTGGCCACAAGGTCCAGCTTGCGTGCCGTACCGATGCGCTGATTCTTGAAGTAGACGATGACGCGACCGACGCGGTTCCTATCGAAGCGGATGGTGATGGTCTTGTTTCTTAGATCGGCCGAGGCTTCGTAGCGGGTGTTCTTGAAGCAAAAGGTGTTGTCCTTTTTGACGTGCCGGTCGGCCTGGGCGTAGAAGAGCTCATCGTTGGCTTCACAGGGGGGCAGGAACTTGATAAAGTTCATATCCAGGGCAAAGCGCTGAAGCGGCGCCATGCCGATGGCCGAATGGGGGCCGGCGTTGTACTCTTCTTCGATCCAGCGGGTCAATTGTCTGTTGAGGATATCCAGACTGGATAAATCGAGCTTTCGCGACAGGAACTTGTCCCGGACGGTACGAAAGAAGCGCTCGATTTTGCCCTTGGAGGCGCCATCGCGCACCGGCGTGTGGCGCAAGATACACCCGATGCGGGCGCAGATCAGGGTGATCTCCTGGCAGCAATAAATCGAGCCGTTATCCACATAAAGCTGTTGGGGAAGCCCTCTTTTGTAAAAGGCTGCCTTTAACGCTGCAACCAAGGAATCGACAGTTTCGTTGAAAAAGAACTGGCCATGACACATCAGCCGCGACGCATCGTCGATGAAGGCAATCAGCTTGGTTTGCACCGGTCGGTGCTCGCCGTTTTTCACATAGGGGCCGAACATCGTATCGGCCTGCCACAATTCGTTGGCGTGCGCCATGGCAAAGGCGAGCCTGCTTTTGTTTTGCCCGCCATCGTCGTTTAGCAAATCGTACTGCCTGATGAACCGATAATAAGTGGTGGGCGCCAATTGTTGCTTGGTCAGGATATTCTTTTCGATGCACATCCTGTAGACGTCGAACTTGGTATGGTTGTCGGTAAAATACGGAAGCACCTGATTAAT
>JBAQGR010000254.1:0-1774 GCA_049287895.1 Desulfatitalea sp. | reverse complement strand
TACCATTCCGATACATAGCTGTCGAGAAGCGCCAGCTCCAGCGATCCGCAAATGGTCTTGTCCACAGACGTTTGCGTCTTGCCGCAATCAAAGGAGGCGAGCGTTTGCTTGATGTCCGCCGGCTTGGTGGGGGCGGGCGCGCGGCTCAAAAGAAGAATGGCGGCATAATGCCAGCGCATGGCCAGCCGGCCGTCCGGCATTTCGAGCAACCAGGTGCCGTTGGCGTTGAGGGGCTGCCAATAGCCGTTAAAACCCTTTACCCACATGACGGTCAGCGGCGCATTCGGCTCAAAAGGGAAACCGTAGTCGTGAGGTGTCGGGTGTTCGGGCTCTTCCAGGCGGCCGTCCATGGTATTTTTGAACGGGCGGAAGCCAATGGCCTCCTTGACCAGTCGGTCCGCAGTGATGTTTTGCGTAGTCATGGTCGGGTTGGTGCACGACACTGTCTCCCCGCCGGCCTTGGCCAGTATATTTTGGGGAGAAACAAGCACGACGCCACCCATCAGCCTGGGGTCGTTGTTGACAAAGTCGCAATACCAGTGCAAGCCGGCGTCTGTCAGGACCCCGGTAACCTGCCAGATGCCCAGAAGCATTTCAGGCAAGGGTTTGGCAGCCGGCACTGGTTCCGCGGCCTGGCTCTTCGCCAGGAATTCCCCCCATGACTGATAACTATATTGCGGGAATTGACGGGCGCGCAGGGCATCTATCCTTGCAATAATTGAATTTTTCAGGCATGTTGCATCATTTCCGCAAGTATCGCGCTGTTTGAGCCATGCTTTCTGTTCGTTTTTCTTTTGCTTCAACGCATCAAGATACCTTTTGTCACGCTCAAGTGTCGCCCTATTCAATAGAGATCCTGTGCTGCACGATGCAGATACTTCACTGTCTAGTAACGACAGCTCAACCGATCCGCAAATGGTCTTTTCCGAGAGCGTATGTGCCTTAGCACAATCAAAGGAGGCGGGAGGTTTGATATTCGCGGGCGCGCGACTTAAAAGGATGATAGAAGAATTACGCCATAGCATTGCCAGCCGGCCATCATGCATTTCGAACATCCAGGTGCCATCAAAATCTATGTCGTCCCAACATCCGAAACCCTTGACCCACATGACGGCGAGTTGCTCGTTTTGATCAAAGAGCAAATCGAAGTCGCGCGTCGTCGGGTGTTCGGGCGGTTCCGGGCGTTCGGCCATGGTATCCTTGAGCAATTGACCTGCTGTGATGTTTTGCACGGTCATAGTCGGGTTTTTGCACCATGGATTCTCACCATCAGCCTTGGCCATCATTCTTTGGGGGGAAATATACAGAACACCCCCCATCAGCCTGGGGTCGTCGTGTCCAAAGTTGTGTATATAGTATGAGCCGGCATCTGTCAGAACCCCGGTAACCTGCCAGAGGCCCATGAATTTTTGCGGCAAAGGCTTGGCGGCCGGCGCGGCATCCCCGCCCAGGGCTGGCACGCACCACAGCGCCAGGATGAGTACCGGCCATAAAATGGTCCTGGCCACCGGCCACCTGAATATCTTTGAGTTCATGACGCCTCCTGTTCCGGTTGCCGGGCCATCAGCAATATCTGCCGTGGGTGTAAAGTGCGATTTCTTTCCTGCGGCGGTCGATCAGACCCTTCATGAGTGTTGAGCCTGAATGGATTCGAGACGCGATGATCTTCATTGCTTTTTCCGACTCGCCGCTATTGATATGCCGGGCGATGGGAGGAAAGAGGCCGCCGGGATTGTAGGCCACCGATACCAGGGCGTCATACTCGAACTGAAAC
>JBAQGR010000253.1:0-11114 GCA_049287895.1 Desulfatitalea sp. | reverse complement strand
CGTTCGAATCGGGCCGGGCGCGCCATCAAAATCAAAAAAGGGGTTACGACTGAGTCGTAACCCCTTTTTTTATGCCTTGCGGTTCTGCCCCTCGTTTAAATCCTCCTGGTAGGCCAGGTCGTGCATTGCTTCATGGCAACCGCGGGGAATTCGCTAAAGAATCGCAAAGCACCTGCCGATCAGTACTTGGGAAGGGCGTACGATTTAGTTGTGTATTGGCAACGGAGCGCAACGGTATGAGGGACCCGAATAACCAGGAAGCAAGGCCTAAGGTGCTCGTGGTGGATGACGATCCAGCGGTAAGGCGCATGCTGAAACGTATCCTGAGGCCCGATGGCTATGAAGTCGAAGAGGCAGTTGACGGCATCGACGCGATCCGCAGATCAGCCTTGCAGGCGCCTGACCTTGTTTTGCTCGACATGATGATGCCGGGAATGAACGGTATGGAGGTGGCTGAAAAATTAAAGGCCGATCCCGCAACAAAATTCATTGCGGTAATATTGTTAACGGGTTTTACCGGCGTTGAGGTGCATGTGAAGGCCTTGGCGATTGGTGCCGATGATTTCTTGTCGAAAACAGCACACCCGGAAGAGATCGTGGCTCGGGTAAAGTTCCATTTGGTCCGCAAGAAAAACGGCGATCAAGCGCGCGCCAACCAGCAGTCCCTTAAGCAGGCCGTTGAATCCAAAACCAGTCAATTAAATTTTGTTTCCGACCGCTTGAAAGATGCCTCCCTTGAAGTGATCTGGCGCCTCACTGCTGCTTCGGAATACCGCGACAATGATACGGGCGCGCATATCCAGCGCATGAGCCATTACTCCGCAGCCATTGCCCGGCACCTCGGTCTTAAGCCAAAGGTGGTGGACAACATCCTCTACGCCGCGCCCATGCACGATATAGGAAAGATCGGCATTCCCGACCGAATTCTTCTCAAACCCGGAAAGCTCGATGCCAAGGAGTGGGAAATGATGCGCATGCATTGCGCGATCGGGGCGGATATTCTAAAGGGATCTAAAATCGGGTTTGTTCAACTGGGGGCGGTGATTGCGTCGACCCATCATGAAAAATGGGACAGCAGCGGCTATCCGCGGGGATTGAAGGGTCGGCAAATTCCTTTAGCCGGCCGGATCGTCGCCCTGGCCGATGTGTTCGATGCGCTCACATCGAAAAGACCATACAAAGAAGCCTTTTCGCTTGAACGCTCCTTTGAGATCATCAGGGACAGTCGGGAGAAGCACTTCGATCCCGATGTCGTGGATGCCTTTTTCGACATCCAAGCAAACATCCTTCAGATTCAAGAACTCTTTCGGGATGGCAAGGAGAGCTTGCTCGTTTGCTTCGATCAGCTATCCGGGGATTCCGCCAGTTCACATTTGGCTTGTGATCATCCCCCGGCGATAAAGATGAACCCCGCCCCCGCGAAGGTGTAATGTGACGGGCGGTTTGAAACCACGTTTCAGGGGTAAAAATATGTCAATTTCGTCCCAAGTATATCAGAAAAAGGCTATCCCTTATTTATAAATGGTGTCTTGAAATTTGGCGATATACATTCTTGAGCGGTCTATAGGTACGAAAATATCTCAGAAAAGTCTTCCGAATAGTTGAGAACAGGGATAATATACTTTCGAAAACTAGAATCAAATCAGTGCCCCTGGCTTTGGGGACCGGATTCCCGCAACCAATCGGACTGTGCGTCTCTGGAAGTCTCCCATGACCATCAAAAAACACATCGTGTCCAAATCACTCAAACACCTGCTTGATCCCTTGAGGAACTTGAGACTGAATGCCAAGGTTGCCCTGATTGGGGCGAACAGTGTTTTGACGACGGCGGTTGCCCTCGTGATCCTTGCCGTGTGGCAAAGCGGGCAATACGACCAACTGGCCCAAGGCAAGGTCGACCTTTTGATAAATGCCGACCTCGAGCATATCACACAGTCCGTATACAACCTCGTTCAGACCGAGAACGAGGCCGTCCAGTTGCAGGTCGACTACAACCTCAATGTCGCCAGGCACCTCCTTGCAGGGGCCGGGAAAGCGAGCCTGTCGAAAGATACCACTGCCTGGACGGCGACCAACCAGTTCACGAAAGTGTCCGCAAGGTTGCATCTGCCCAGGCTCCTGGTCGGGGATACGTGGCTTGGAAAGAATACGGACTTGGAAACTGTGACACCGATTGTCGACGAAGTGACCCGGCTGGTCGGGGAAACCGCCACCATCTTTCAGCGCATGAACGCAAGGGGCGATATGCTGAGGGTCGCCACCACGGTGAAGACCGTGGCCAACGAACGGGCCATTGGGACCTATATCCCGGCCGTCAACCCGGACGGCAAACAAAACCCCGTGATTGCAGCCATCCTCGAAGGCAAGACCTACCATGGACGCGCCTATGTCGTGGAGGCATGGTACCTTACGGCCTATGAGCCCATACTGGACAGCGCCGGCGACCTGGTGGGCATGCTCTATGTGGGCATCCAACAGAAGGTCGTGGAGTCACGGGTGAAGCAGGCCATCCTGCAGACCGAGGTGGGCAAGACAGGCTATGTCTATGTCCTGGGCAGCAAGGAAGAGGACCGCGGCCGGTACATCATTTCATACAAAGGAGAGCGAGACGGTGAGGATATCTGGTCAAGCACGGACAGTGATGGCCGCTATGTCATCCAGGAAGTCATCGGCAAGGCGACGCTGCTCAAACCAGGTGAAATGACCACCGTGCGCTATCGCTGGCAAAATCCGGGAGAACCGGAGCCCCGCTGGAAGGTTGTCTGCCTTGCCTATTACGCGCCGTGGGACTGGGTTATCGGAACAAGCGTGCATGAGGACGAACTCCAGGCCTACCGCAACTTGCTGAGCGACGGCCGGCTTCGGATGATCCGCGTCATGGGCCTGGCAGGTATCGTCATTACCGTCCTGGTTGGGATGATCGGCATTTTAATCACCTGGACGATCACGCGACCCGTTCATCATATGACCGAAGTCGCGAAAAAGATCATCGGCGGCGATCTGAATCAGGTCGTCCAAGTGGAATCCCATGACGAGATAGGGGTCTTGGCCCGCACCTTCAATCTCATGACCCGCCAGCTCAAACTGTCCATGGAGGGTCTGAGGAAAAGCGAAGAGAAGTATCGGGGCATCTTCGAGAACGCCCTCGAAGGACTTTTTCAAATCACGACCGAAGGCCGCATCCTCAGCTCGAATCCGGCCATGGCCCATATCCTGGGGTACGCTTCATCCGAAGAGCTCATATCCAGCGGGACCGACGTCCGGCGGCAGGTCTACGTGGACCCGAGTGACGCAGACAGGCTGGTCGCCATTATTTCGGAGCATAGGGAGGCGTTCGGTTTCGAAGTCCAGCTCTACCGGAAAGACAAGGTAAAGATATGGGTATCGGTCAGCGCCCGCATGGTATGTGGCGATGCCGGCGACTTCATAGAGGGCTCTGTCACGGATATCAGCGACCGCACACATGCGCAAGAAGACCTTGCGGAGTCGAAGAACTTCCTGGATGAGATCATCAATGCGGTGGCGGACCCGATGTTTGTCAAAGATCGGCACCACCGGTGGGTATTGGTCAACAATGCCATGTGCACTTTCACGGGTCATGCCCGTGACGAACTTCTGGGGAAATCCGAGTACGACTACTTCTCAAAGCACGAGGCCGACGTCTTCTGGTCCAAGGATGAACTTGTGCTGACCAGCGGAATGGAGAACATCAACGAAGAATCCTTTACCGATGCCCAGGGAGTTGCCCATACCATTGTCACAAAAAAAACCCTGTACACGGATAAAAAAGGCGATCATTTCATTGTCGGTATTATTCGGGACATCACCGAGCAGAAACAGGCCGAAGAAGAAAAAATACGGCTCGAAGCCCGGCTCACCCATTCCCAGAAGATGGAGGCCATCGGTGCTTTGGCCGGCGGCATCGCCCATGACTTCAACAATATCCTGCAACCCATGCTGGGATATAGTGAATTGCTGCGACAGGACCTGCCCGCAGACAGCCAGCAGCGGCGCTACGTGGATGGAATTTATTACTCCGGTATGCGGGCAAAGGATCTGGTCAACCAGATTCTCGCCTTCAGTCGTCAATCCGAACACAAAACGACGCCTGTCCGGATTCAAACGATCCTCAGAGAGGTGGTCAAATTAAGCCGATCCACCATCCCTTCGAATATCGAAATCAGCCAGGAGATTCAAAAAGAGTGCGGTTGCGTGGTGGCGGATCCCACGCAATTGCACCAAATCGCGATGAATTTGATGATCAACGCTTACCACGCCACAGAAAAGACCGGTGGGGAAATAACCATTCGCCTGAGAGAAACAAAGCTGGATAAAGACGCGTTGGCGGACACCTTACTTCGACCGGGGCGATATGCCATGCTATCGGTGGCCGATACGGGCTGCGGGATCGATCCGGCCATTATGGACAAGATCTTCGAACCGTATTTTACAACCAAGGCGCAAGGCAAAGGGACAGGCCTCGGACTTTCCGTTGTGTATGGCATCGTCAAGGCACACCACGGCGATATCAAGGTGTTCAGCGAAGCGGGGAAAGGAACGACGATCGATATCTACCTGCCCTTGACGGACGACTATACCGGAGCCGCATCACCCGAACGGATAGAAGACTATCCCACCGGCCGTGAACGCATTTTATTGATTGACGATGAAGAGATGATTGCAGAGCTTGAAAAACATTTGTTTGAACGTCTTGGCTACCAAGTGACCGTTCGATTAAGCAGCGTCGATGCGCTGGAAGCGTTCAGGGCGAATCCGGATGCCTACGATCTGGTAATTACCGACATGAGCATGCCGAACATGACCGGCGAACAACTGGCCAAAGAATTGATTGCAATCAATCCAGGGATACCGATCATCATGTGCACTGGGTTCAGCGAGAGGATCGGTCGTGAGAGGGCGAAATCCATTGGCATAAAAGAGTTTTTGATGAAGCCGATAACCATATCGGAAATGTCTCAAATGGTAAGGAAGGTCCTGGATGAATCCTTATCCGTGACCGAAGGCTGATAACACGGCCAGTGGTTTCTCGGCCACAAATCACTCCTGCGCCAATACTTCCCGAATCTTGGTTGCCAATCCCTGGATCGTAAATGGCTTCTGGATGAACCGGACGCCTTCATCCAGGATACCGCGATGGGCGATGACGTCGTTGGTATAGCCGGACATGTACAGCACTCGGATGCCCGGGATTTTTCTGGCCACCGTGGCGAAAAGTTCTCTTCCATTCATGTCGGGCATGACCACATCGGTCAGCAGCAGATCCACAGGACCATTGTGGGACGCCAGGAGGTTCCCTGCTTCGGCACCGTTTCCCGCCACCAGCAGATGGTACCCCTGGCGCCTGAGAATGGCGCTGGTCAGATGGCGCACCTGCTCGTTGTCCTCTACGAGCAGAATCGTTTCGGACCCTTCCATTCCGGTGACGGCCGTCTCATCGGATTTCTTTTCAACGAGGGTTCCATCCGCGACCGGCAGGTAGACCTTGAATGTCGTGCCCTTCCCCGGCTCGCTGTAGACCCAAATATGGCCCTCGTGCTGCTTGACAATGCCGTACACCGTGGAGAGTCCCAGGCCTGTCCCCTGCTCGCCCTTGGTGGAAAAAAACGGTTCGAAAATATGTTCCCGGGTTTCTTCATCCATGCCACTACCGGTGTCGCTGACCGCCAACATGACGTACGACCCGGATAGCGCGTTGGCCTGATCCGCCACATAGGCATCATCGAGCTCGACCAAGGCGGTCTCCAGGGTCAGTCGTCCGCCATCGGGCATCGCATCCTGAGCGTTGACCGAAAGATTCAAGATGACCTGTTCGATCTGCCCGATGTCCCCCTTGACGGTCCGGATATCGGGCGATGGGATGATTTCCAGCTCGATGTCTTCCCGAATCGTTCGCCGCAGCAGTTTTTCAAAGTTTTTAATCGTCTTGTTCAGGTTCAAGGGTTGGTATTTAAGCGTTTGCTTGCGGCTGAAGGCCAGAAGCTGACGCACCAGATCACGGGCCCCATAACCGGCCCGCAAGATCTCGTTGATATTTCCCCGCCGCTTGTCGTCAGGACTGAAGTCACCCAACAGCAACTCGCTATAGCCGATGATTGGCGTAAGTATGTTGTTCAGGTCATGGGCAACGCCGCCGGCCAGTCGGCCGATGGCCTCCACTTTCTGGGCTTGCCGGTATTGGGCCTCGATCCGGGTCTTGTCCTTTTCGGCCCGTTTGCGCTCGCTGATGAACCGCGCCTGCTGCACGTTTTGGTAAGCGCTGGTGGAGAGCTGATTGGCAAAGGTGAAGAGCGCCTGGGCCACCTGTCCAAACCGCTCTCGCGACATACCGGGCACTTCCCGGAAAGCCTCGACAGCGGCCCGTTCGTCGGCTTGGATTTCCCGGGCATAGGCACGGATCTTCTCCTCGGTCTGGGTATCGTCCCGCACCTGGCCGATCAGCCAATTGGCAATGTGTTTCCCGCCTACCGAAATCGCCGCGCCTGCATCCCAGAGTCCGCCGCTCATGCATGGCTGGATCGTGGGTCCTTCGGGAGACAGACGGCCGATCAGTGAGTCGGATTTATAACAGTTGGCTCGGCCCGTCTCTGTCTTGCGGATGATGTCGTTGCACAGCCGGCAGAAGTTGCTCGGTCGGGTGATGGGGGTACCATCGGTATGGGTGATAATGGATGCGACGCCGGTGGCGCTGGCAAACTCATCCTGAAGGCGTTGAATGTCGTCTAGATTGAACAGCTCTTCAAAGTGGATGCTCGCGGCATCATCCATTGGCATGGTCAGCGCCAGAATGCGCTTCTCCAGCGCTTCCTCGGCCCGCTTGCGGTCCGTGATGTCGCGCAAGAAGTTCAGGGTGGCCACCTTTCCATGCCAGTCGACCACCACTGCGTTCAACTCCACCCACTTCACCACACCGGATTTGTGGATGATCCTGAAGGTATAACTGGGTGGGACCGCGATGCCCTGCTGCCGTTGGACGTGACGCTCCAGGACATACGCCCGATCCTCTGCGTGGATTAACGTATCGAAAGGTTTTGTAATAAGATCCTCTGTGGAGTAGCCGCTGAGTTCCTCGGTCTTCTTGTTGACGAACCGGAGCATTCCCTCCTGGGCGATGAAAATGGCTTCACCGGCGTTTTCCACCAAGGTGCGGTATTTTTTCTCACTGTCGCGAAGCGCCTCTTCCGCAAGTTTGCGCCCGGTTTTCCGGCAGGCTTGCAACTGCGCCTCCAACTCGGCAATCCGTGCTTCTAACGCTTGATGGGTTGGCTTTTCAGACATTTTCACCTTCTGCAAGAACCGGCGGTCATGGGGACAGATCATCCTTATAGGTGGCGAGATACGTGCATATGCGCAAGAGCCGGCCCTCTTTCGGTATGAACGCTTGGCGCTTGAATCAGACATCAATTTAAGTCTATTCGCGTTCTTTAGCAAATTTGCAGTTTTTAAAAGCAACTGCGTCACAAAAGAGCCTTGCGATTGTATAATATATAAATCATCCAAAAGGGAATACCATATGAATGTACCGCATCTTCATCAGCCGCAGACACTCGAGGAGGATTCGATTTTAATCGGCAAGATACTGCAGGGAAGCCAACAGGATCTTGAAGCCCTGATCGTCCGCCACCAGGGCTGGATCTATAACATCGCTTTGAAAATGACCATGGATCCCCATGATGCCGAAGATGTCACCCAGGAAATCCTCATCAAATTGATTACCAAGCTGGCCACCTACAGCGCGCAGCGAGGATCGTTTCGTACCTGGCTCTACCGTATCGTCGCCCACCATGTCATCAACATGAAAAAGCGAAAATACGAAAAGCTGTTCTCTTCGTTCGATGAGTGCGAGGCGGCCGCCGTAAAATTGCCGGATGACGCCATGGACGCATCTCCCGAGGCGTTGGTGCTGGTGGAAGAGCTGAAAATCAAGTGTCTGACCGGATTGCTGTTGTGCCTGAATCGCAAACAGCGCCTCATTTTTATCATGAGCGAAATTTTCGACGTGGGTAACGCCGAAGGCAGCGAGATCATGGAAGTGTCGGAAGTGGCCTACCGTCAGACACTGTCGCGGGCACGCAAGAAGGTATATCATTTTATCAATCAGAACTGCGGCCTGATCCACCCGGACAATCCATGTCACTGCAACAACAAGCTGAAGGGCTTTATCCGCATAGGGTTTGTCGATCCGGCCAATCTTTTGTTCTATAAGCACAAGGTCAAGACGATCCAAGAGACCATCGGCCGAAACAAGCAAGCGCTCCATCAATTCTACAGCATGGACAGCGCGCGTTTGCTTTACAAGGAACACCCTTTTTACGATCCGCCTGAGTTTGAAAAACGCATCGCCAACCTGCTGAAAGCCGATGGGCTTAGCCTGCTGGCATCCGAAATACTTCATCAATAAGGGAGGAGATAAAATGACTGCTTGCTGCGGATTGAATTGTAACGAATGTCCCACCTACCTGGCCACCCAACAAGATGACGATACGGCCCGTACGAAGGTCGCTGTCCAATGGTCGAAGATGTTCGGCATGCACCTGACGGCCAGGGATATCAATTGCGACGGATGTCTTTCGGGCAGCACGCGCATGTTCGGGCATTGCGCAAACTGCCAGATACGCACTTGCTGTCAACAAAAGCACTACGAAACCTGCGCCGAGTGCAAAGAGTATCCCTGCGACCACCTCAATGCTTTTTTCAAGTTTGCGCCCCATGCCCGCAACGGTTTGGAAGCCATCAGGAGTAAGGCGGAGAGGCGGTAGGCTGGAAAGAACAATTCCCCGAAGGTTCATTTTTCTTCGGTTCGAATATCGCTCACGCCAAAACCTTCCCACTCGCTCAATGGCTTGCTCGATGTGAGCACGTATCCCTTTCGATCGGCGTCGTCCACCCGGGCAATGGTCACCTCGCCGACGGCTTGATACGTTTCCGGGCTGATAACCAAGGTGACGCCGTTCACCTCCTGCTCCATATCGGTTGCTTGCGCACCATCCAAACAAAGCCCAAGGGATGGATCGCAGCAGCCGGTGGAGTGCAGATCGATGCGCACGGGACCCTTCACCCCCTTTGTCTCCAAATAGGATTTGATGGCGCTGATCGCTTCCGGGGACAATTTAACAAAGGACATGGCACTTTCTCCTCATTGGCAGACTTTGGTTTTTCGGTTCAGAGTGCTTCATCGAATTACCGTTTTCCGGTTTTTGGGCGTCACGCGCTCTTCTCCTTGCGCTTGGGCGCGTGGTAGTGTGTCGATGTGCCCTGGAACACATCGGCGGCTTCCATGATGGTTTCCGACAAGGTGGGATGCGGGTGGATCGTCAAGCCCACATCGCTTACATTGGCGCCCATTTCCAGGGCCAACACCCCTTCGGCGATCAGTTCGCCGGCACCGGGTCCCACGATCCCCACCCCCAGGATGCGCTGGCTGTTTGGGTCGACCAGCAGTTTGGTCAGGCCGTCGCTGCGGCCCAAAGTGGTGGCACGGCCCGATGCAGCCCATGGAAAGCGGGCGACCTTATGGTCGATACCGCTTCTCCGAGCCTCGCTCTCGGTGAGTCCGGCCCAGGCGATCTCAGGATCGGTGAATACCACGGCTGGTATGGCCATCGGTTCGAAAACCACCTTATGTTGTGCCAGTACCTCAGCCACCGTTCGGCCCTCATGGGTTGCTTTATGGGCCAGCATCGGTTCGCCGGCCACATCGCCGATGGCGAAGATGTGGCTCTCGGCAGTGCGGCGCTGGGCATCCACCTTGATGAACCCGCGGCCATCCACTTCCACACGGGTGTGCTCGAGCCCGAGCCCGCTGGAATTGGGACGCCGGCCCACGGCCACGAGCACCTTTTCGAAAAGCACGGGCGCAAGATCCCCATCGGGTCCTGCCATGGTGACGCGGACGCCGTTCTTGCGCGCTTTCATATCCGTCACCGTGGTTTGCAAATGGATGGCCGCGAACCGTTCCATGAGCCGCTGACGCAGAAAGCGCACCAGGTCCTTGTCCACCCCAGGCAACAGGTCGCTGGTCATCTCCGCCACATGAACCTCGGAGCCCAAAGCGCTGTAGACGGTTCCCAACTCCAGGCCGATGTAACCGCCGCCGATGACCAGCAGCCGCTTGGGAATGGTTTGCAGCGCGAGGGCGCTGGTGGAGTCCCAGAGGTGCTCGGAGTCGATATCCAATGCGGCGGGAAGCCGGGTCGGATGGGAGCCCGTGGCGATGACGGCCTGATCGAATGTCAAGCGATTCTCGACGCCATCGATCCCCGTAACCCGCAGCGTCCCGTTGTCCTGGAAAACCGCCGTGCCTTGAACATAGTGAACTTTTTTCTGCCGGGCCAGCTGGCCCAATCCAGCGGTCATCCGCTCCACCACCCCATCTTTCCACGACCTGAGCCGGTCGGGATTGATGGTCAGGCCCGTGAAGCTCACGCCGAATTCCTCCGCTTCTTTGGTTTCCGTGATCACCCGGGCCGCGTGCAAGAGCGCCTTGGACGGGATACAGCCACGGTAAAGGCACACGCCCCCAGGATTGTGACCCGGATCCACCAAGGTGACCTGCATGCCCAGGTCGGCGGCCAGAAATGCGGTGGCATAGCCGCCGGGACCGCCGCCGATGACGACCACTTGGGTCTCCATATCGCTCATAGGATTAGCTCCTTTAAACACCAAAACCATTTACGTTAGATGTAACGTGAGCGGCATTCCGAGCCCCTCACACACCCATCGCAGAAATCTCGCCGCGTCGGCACCGTCGATGATACGGTGATCATAGGAAAGCGCCAGGGGCAAAATGGAGCGCGGCACAAAGGCGCCGTCGGCATAGACCGGCTCGATGCGGGCGCGGCTCATCCCCAAAACAGCGACCTGGGGCCACATGACGATGGGGGTGAACTGGGTACCGCCGATGCCACCCTGGTTGGACAGGGTGAAGCTGCCGCCTTCCATCTCATCCGGTTTGATTTTTTTGCTGCGCGCCCTGGCGGCCAGATCGACGATTGCGACGGCCAGTTCGCCGATGCTTTTCCGGTCGGCGTTACGGACCACCGGTACCAGCAATCCCCTTTCCGTATCCACGGCCAGGCCGATGTGCACATACTTTT
>JBAQGR010000252.1:0-5218 GCA_049287895.1 Desulfatitalea sp. | reverse complement strand
AGTTCCTTTTCGTACTGGACTCCCGCCTTCGCGGGAGTGACAGCACGTTGTATCGTCAGGCCACCTCGACATCACAGCGCAAACACCGCCCGGCTTCGCGCTGGGCGATCTCGCGGGTAAAGCCCAGCTCCACCTCTCTGAAATCGAGGATGCGTTCGGCCGGATCGGCTTCGGGCATGGGTGCGCGGGGCATCTCGCGAATCTCTGCGTCGATCTCCTGGGGGATAACCACCTCCTCCTTGAACGCCGGCACCCAGGGGCCTTCCTGGTTTTTGGCGCGAATGGCGGCGTCGATCTCTTCGGCCGCCTTGTGCCCCGCGGCAATGGCGCCCACCACCGTGTCCGGGCCGCTGACCACGTCGCCGCCGGCAAAGATCATGGGTGCGGTGGTTTGGGTTCTCTTCCCGGGCACAATCTCCACCAACCGGTTCGGGTTGAGGGCGACGCCCGTGCGCTTGAAGTCAAAGGCACCGTCGACCTCCTGGCCGATGGCCAGGATCACCTGGTCGGCCGCCACCGTGTATTCGCTGCCCAGGATGGGCACCGGCCGCTTGCGGCCGCCGGCATCGAAATCGCCCAGACGCATCTTCTGCAGCACCATCTGGCACACTTGGTTCTCCTGGCCGATGAACCGGATGGGGGCTACCAGCGCTTCGATCCGGACCCCTTCTTCCAGGGCCGCCGCCACCTCCTGGGGGAGCGCCGGCATGTCGGCTTGGGTGCGCCGGTAGTAGAGGGTGACATTCCCGGCGCCCAGGCGCAGCGCGCATTGGGCGGCATCGATGGCCGAGTTGCCGCCGCCGATCACCGCCACCTGGCGGCCTACATGCGGCCGGCCGCCCAAATGCAGCTCGCGCAAGAACTCCACCGCGCCGGTAACACCCTTGTTCTCCTTGCCCTCCAACTCGGCCTGCATGCTGCGTTGCGCGCCGATGGCCACGAAAATGGCGTCAAAGGCGCCGCGCAGGGTATCCCAGGAGATGTCCCGGCCCACCCGGACGTTGCAGCGCAGTTCTACTCCTAAATTGACGATGTTCTGGATCTCGCGTTTCAACACCTCTCTGGGCAGGCGGTAGGCCGGGATGCCCCAGCGCAGCATGCCGCCGGCTTCGGGCAGCTCTTCATAGACCGTCGTGGCATAGCCGCGCATCGCCAGATCGCGGGCCGCGGTCAGGCCGGCCGGACCGGCCCCGATGATGGCGATATTCTCCTTGCGGGTCACTTCCGACGGTTGCGCAACCGGCGCCGCCACCTGATCGGTGATGTATCTCTTTAAATATTTGATATGCACCGGTTCATCCAGGGTGACGCGGCGGCATTTGAGCTCGCACTTGTGGTCGCACACCCGTCCGCAAATACCGGGAAAGGGGTTGGTCTTGAGCAGTACCTTGTAGGCGTCGGTCAGGCGCTCGGCCTTGATCAGGGAGATATAGGCCGGAATATCCATGCCGATGGGGCAGGCATGCTGGCACGGCGATTTGAAGAAGGCATCGCACACCACCGCCGAGCAACGCCCCTCGTAGATGTGCTGTTCGTACTCCCGGCGGAAGTAGCGCAGGGTGGAGAGGACCGGATTGGGGGCGGTCTGGCCCAGGCCGCACAGGGCATTGTTCTTCATGTAGTCGGCCATCTTTTCCAGGGAGGCGATGTCCTCGGGCCGGCCCTGGCCCTCGCAGATGCGGGTCAGGATTTCCAACATCTTCTCCGTGCCCACCCGGCAGGGGGTGCATTTGCCGCACGACTCGTCGCGGCAGAACTCCATGAAGAAGCGCGCCACGTCCACGACGCACTTGTCTTCGTCCATGACGATCATGCCGCCCGAGCCGACAATGGCGCCCAGCTTGACGATGGTCTCGTAATCCACCGAGGCGTTCAGATGGGCGCTGGGGATGCAGCCTCCCGACGGTCCGCCCAATTGCACGGCCTTGAACTTCTTGCCTCTGGGGATGCCGCCGCCCACATCGAAGATAATGCTGCCCAGTGAGATGCCCATGGGCACTTCCACCAGGCCGACGTTCTTCACATCCCCGGTCAGGGCGAAGACTTTGGTGCCTTTGCTACGGGTGGTGCCGACGCCGGCGTACCACTTGCCGCCGTAAGAGATGATCTGAGGGATATTGGCGAAAGTCTCCACGTTGTTCAGGATGGTGGGCCGCTTCCACAACCCCTGGATGGCCGGGAAGGGCGGCCGCGGACGCGGTGTCCCGCGCTTGCCCTCGATGGAGGTCATCAGGGCGGTCTCTTCTCCGCATACGAAAGCGCCTGCGCCGCGGTATACTTCGATATCGAAGTCGAATCCCGAGCCCAGGATGTTTTCGCCCAACAGGCCGTAGGCGCGCGCCTGGGCGATGGCGTGGTTGAGCATCTTGACGGCCAGCGGATATTCGGCGCGGCAGTAGATATACCCCTGGCGCGAGCCGATGGCCTTGGCGGCGATGATCATTCCTTCCAGCACGGAATGGGGGTCGGATTCGAGCACGCAGCGGTCCATGAAGGCTCCCGGATCGCCCTCATCGGCGTTACAGAGCACATATTTGATATCTCCCGGCGATTTGGAGGCGAATTCCCATTTCAGTCCGGTGGGAAAGCCGCCGCCGCCGCGGCCGCGCAGGCCGGAGGTTTTGACTTCGGCGACGATCTCCGCGGGTTTGAGCTGGAAGATCGCCTTGGCCGCGCCGAAATAGCCGTCGCGGGCGATATACTCGTCGATGCTCTCGGCCTGGGTCAGGCCGCGGTTGCGCATGACCCGCAGGTTCTGCATGCCGAAAAAGGGCAATTGCCGGATGTGGGCGGTTGTTTGGGCCACCGGCAGCGGCGGCCCCTCGAAATCCTTCTCGAACTGCTCCCATCCGCGCGCATAGACCCACTCGGCGTGAATTCGGCCGTTGAGCACATGCCGGTCGAAAATGGCGCCGGCGCGCTCTTCGGTCACGTCGGCGTAACGCACCGGCTCTTCTCCGAAGCGTTCGATGGTGACCATCGGCTCGCGGTTGCAGATGCCGGCGCATCCGGAGGTGGTGATGAGGATATCTTTGCGCTTGGATTTTTGGAGCGCTTGTTCAAAAGAGGAGCGGACCTTTTCGGCACCCGAAGAGATGCCGCAGGTCCCCATGTGGACGGTGATGCGGATATTTTTGCGCTCGGCGTCGAGCAGGCTGTCTCGGACCGTGTTGCCTTTGATCTTATATAGATCTTCCACCTTTAAGCGGGCCATAGGCGACTCCTTATTCCGTTCGATCGTTGATCCCTCCAATCCTTCCAAACAACAAAACCGCCTCTACTCGTAACGCTCCAATATCTCCGGCAACTTGGACGGCTTGACCTGCCGATAGGTGTCTTCATCCACGGTGATCACCGGCGCCAAACCGCAGGCGCCCAGGCAGCGGACCGTCTCCAGGGAAAATTTCCGATCTTCGGTGGTTCCGCCGGGCTCGATATGGAGCACCTCTTTCAACTTCGCCATGTTGTGCTTTCCGCCGCGCACATAGCAGGCCGTGCCCAGACAGCAACGGGTGGTGTGACGCCCGCGCGGCACCATGGTGAAAAACGAGTAGAACGATACAACGCCATGAACTTCCCGGAGCGGGACGTTCATCGCCGCGGCGATGCGTCTTTGCATCGATTTGGGAAGATAGCCGATGGCCTCCTGCACCTCCTCCAGCACCGGGATCAATGCGCCCGGTTTGGCTTGGTAGTGGCCGATGATCCGATCCACGGCCGCCAATTGTTCCTGCGAAAACTCCTGGCCTCCGATTTGCTCAGCGTCCACGTGTGCCTCCTTAGAAGAAGTTTACTATTTCTCTCCCCCTTCAGCGGGGCTTTTTGTACCGACCTGTCGGAGGGCACACTACCCCCGCTGGAATGGTTTGTCTTCATTTGTGCAATTCATGTACCAGTTAAGGTCTAAGACAATGTATGTGTATAAATTACGGATTGTTGTCGCTATTGCTGGAGTAGCGATTCGGTTTGGGGAGTGGGGTTGGGCCGGCAATGGATATGTTGGCCGGATTGCCAGGCTGATAAATTTCCTGACGGAGTCACGGCTTGGCGGGATTAAAAACGGGTTTCCTGGGTAGTTTCGAAATTAGAGTGCGTTAACGCCGGTTTTTGCGTTTGGCAGTCTTGGCTTGTTTGCGCTTTTTCTTCTTTTTGGCCTTGTCGTTGTTCTTGGCGTGCGGGGCGTCGGCCTTTCCGTAAAGATCCGAAGCAATGAGATCCAGCGGATCGGAGGCCGCCGTCAACTCGTTGTCCTCATTAAAGCAGGCCCACCAGGACATGGACGCATGGACATCATCCAAATTGTAATGCGCATATTGGGCTTTCAATTGTGCGAGCATTTGCTCTTTGCCCGCCTGCATGGCCTGCGTATACTGCTCGTGGTCGACGATGCCGGTCGAAAGCAAGCCTTCGGCAAACGCTTTTTCGATAACGGCGCTATTCTCTTCGGGATAGAGCGCGATGGCAAAGTCGGCCGCGAAGGACCAGAAATCGGACTCCTCTCCGGTTTCCTCTCCCGTAAACAAGCCTCCCAGAAAGGCGACCACCTCTTCCCGGGCGGCGACACCTTCGCCCACCGCAAACGTGAGGGCCTGCAGCGCCGATATCCGACAATAGTCATCCGCTTCGCGATTCAGGGCCAGGGCTTTGATCCGTTCAATGGAGCCGCCGCACGTGCGCAAAAGGATCGACGGCAGATTGTTCGTCGTAATCTCGCCGAAAAGATCGTGAGGCGCCTTGTCCGGCAGGCTGAACAGGCGAATGATGGTATCGTGCGCTTCGGTCGCTTTGAAATAGCCGAGCAGCATGAGCGCATAGAGGTGGTCGTACAAATCCGTGTCCTTGATGTATTCGTCCGGGTCGGCCGTCACCTGCTCGAGGACCGCGATCAGGCGGGGGATGATCTCCTCCCGGCGCTCGATGGCCGCATCCACCATCTCCTTCTGGTAAATTCCATCGAACTCCCGGAATACCGACATGATGTCGTCGATGGAAATCGTTTCGTGTGATTCCATCGGAATCCTTTCATACTTTTGGCTGCTACTATTGGGCGGGCGCCAGCTGTCAACAGACATGGCCTATACATTAAATCCCGCATCATCCCAAAGCATATTTGTATCGAGGATCAGGCGTTCCAGCTTGATCATCCCTTCGGATTGATATAACAATCGATAAAATTTGGATAAAAAGGAATAACGCCATGGCTGCGCAGGAACTCGAT